>NZ_BBWS01000023.1:0-95812 GCF_001463925.1 Aureimonas sp. N4
GAGATCACGGAAATTCGACCCGCCGATTGAGGCGGGTCGAGACCGTGGAAACCGGCCTCAGGCAGGTTGAAGCGCCCGAATGAAGCGGCGCGTCGTTTCCGCGAACCCATGCTCCAACGCATCGGCCGTAAAGGCATGGCCGATCGAGACTTCCTTGAGCGCGGGAATAGCTTGGCAGAGCGCCGGCAGATTGTCGATCGTCAGGTCGTGGCCGGCATTCACCCCCAGCCCCTCGCGCGCAGCGGTATCGCCCGCGTCCTTCAAATGCGCCAATTCGCGCTCTGCCGCCGCCGCGTCCGAATGCGTGGCGCCATAGGGGCCTGTATAGAACTCGACGCGATCGGCGCCGACGCGCCGGGCGATATCCAGCCCGACCGGCGAGGGGTCGGCAAACAGCGACACGCGAATGCCGCGCGCTTTCAGCCGGGCGACGATCCCCACCAGACGTTCCGCCTCGGTGGCGAAATCCCAGCCATGGTCCGAGGTCGCCTGCGTCGGATCGTCGGGCACGAGCGTGACCTGATCGGCGCGTGCGTCCTCGCAGAGCTGGAGGAAATGGTCGCTCGGATAGCCTTCGATGTTGAATTCGGCGGACGGAAACTCGCGGTCGATCAAATCGCGCAAAGCCGGCACGTCGGAAAAGCGGACATGCCGCTGGTCGGGCCTGGGATGGACCGTCAGCCCGGACGCCCCGTTCTGAAGGGCGATGCGGCCGAAGTGAATGACGTCGGGCCAAGGCAGGTCGCGGCGATTGCGCAGCATGGCGATCGCATTGAGATTTACGGAAAGGGTCGCGGTCATCGGCGGACGGCCTCCTGCCAGCCAAGCTCGCCTGCGGGATGAACCCGGCCGCTCGCCATGTCAACGCCCTGAATGGGACAACACCCCGGCGGCACAGGCCACCGAGGCGTTGTTCAGGTCTGGCCGAAGGCTCAATGCGCCGGCTTCGATGCCTCGCCCGCCGGCTTGGCCTTGCCCTGGCCTGTCAGCTTCAACACGAAGACGAAGAAGATCGGCACGAAGAACACGGCGAGGATGGTCGCCGAGATCATGCCGCCGATCACCGTCGTGCCGATGGCGTTCTGGCTGGCGGCGCTGGCACCGGTCGCGATCGCCATGGGGAGGACGCCCATGGTGAAGGCCAGTGAGGTCATGAGGATCGGCCGGAAGCGCAGATGCGCGGCTTCGATCGTCGCGTCCCGCAGACTCATCCCCTCCGCCATCAGATCCTTGGCGACTTCCACAATCAGGATCGCGTTCTTGGCCGACAGGCCGACGATCGTGATGATGCCGACAGTGAAGTACACGTCGTTCGACAGGCCGCGCAGCATCACGGCGGCCACGCATCCGATGACGCCAAGCGGCACGACCAGCATGACCGAGAAGGGGATCGACCAGCTTTCATAGAGGGCGGCCAAGCACAGGAAGACGAAGAGCACGGCCAGACCGATCAGGAAGGGCGCCTGATTACCGGACTCGATCTCCTGCAGGGACTGCCCCGTCCATTCGAACGAGAAGCCGGAGGGGAGCTGGCGGGCCAGCCGCTCCATCTCCGCGATCGCATCGCCCGACGAGTAGCCGGGCTGGGCATCGCCCGAAAGGCGGATCGAGGGATAGCCGTTATAGCCGACGAGCTGCGAGGAGCCGAGCGTCCAGCGCGCATCCGCGAAGGCCGAGAGAGGCACCATGCCGCCCTGATTGTTGCGGACATTGAGGCGCAGAACCTCCTCGGCCCGCATCCGCGAGCGCTCCTCGGCCTGGATGATGACGCGCTGCATCCGCCCGCCATTCGGGAAGTCGTTGATATAGGACGAGCCGAGCGCCGCCGAGATCGTCTGGTTGATGTCGGTGAAGGTGACACCGAAGGCATTGGCCTTCTCGCGGTCGATGTCGAGTTCGATCTGCGGGCCGGGCGGCAGGCCTTCGAAGTTGATCCGACCCAGAATCGGGCTCTTGCCGGCTTCCGCAACCAGCTGGTCTCGTGCTGCCAGCAGCGCCGGCGTGCCCTGGTTGGCGCGGTCCTGCAGACGGAAGGCGAAGCCGCCCGTGTTGCCGAGATCCTGAATGGGCGGGGGCGAAAGGGCGAAGGCGATCGCATCCCGGAACTGGATGAGACGACCCGAAATGATCTTGGACAGCGTTCCCGCATCCTCGCCGGGACCGCGCTCACTCCAGTCCTTCAGCGTGATGAAGGCGAGGCCCGCATTCGCGCCCTGGCCGGAGAAGGAGAAGCCCTGGATCGTGATCATGCTCTCGACTGGCTTCTGTTCGAGGATGAACGCCTCGGCTTGCGACGTGACCTCACGCAGACGGTTGCTGGTCGCGCCCGCCGGTCCCTGGAAGTTCGCGATCAGGAAGCCCTGGTCTTCCTGTGGCAGGAAGGCCGAGGGGATCTGAATGTAGAACCAGCCGAGGCCCGCCAGAAGCGCGAGGTAGATCACCATGAAGCGCTTGGTGCGCCCGATCAGGAAGCCGATGCCACGCGAATACGAGCGCGAGGTCCGGTCGAAGCCGCGGTTGAACCAGCCGAAGACGCCGCGCTTCTCGTGATGATGCCCCGCCTTCACCGGCTTCAGGAAACTGCCGCAAAGCGCGGGTGTCAGCGACAGGGCGAGGAAGGCCGAGAAGAGGATGGAGGTCACCATCGTCAGCGAGAACTGGCGATAGATGACGCCGACCGAGCCGGGGAAGAAGGCCAGCGGAATGAACACCGCGCAAAGCGCCAGCGTGATGCCGATGATCGCGCCGGTGATCTGACCCATCGCCTTCTTGGCGGCCTCCTTGGGCGACAGGCCTTCGCTCGCCATGATGCGCTCGACATTCTCGACCACGACGATCGCGTCATCGACCAGAATGCCGATCGCCAGAACCATGGCGAACATGGTGAGAACGTTGATCGAGAAGCCGGCGGCCAGCATGACGGCGAGCGTACCGGCCAGCGCGATCGGCACGACCAGCGTCGGGATGACGGTGTATCGGATGTTCTGCAGGAACACGAACATCACCACGAAGACCAGCGCCACCGCTTCCAGCAGCGTGTGGATGACCTTCTCGATCGAGGCCGAGACGAAGGGCGTCGTGTCATAGGGGATCTGGTAGCTCACCCCTTGCGGGAAGAGCGGAGCCAGACGCTCCATGACCTGACGCACGCCCTTGGCTGCATCTAGCGCATTGCCCGTGGGCGAAAGCTGGATGCCGATGGCCGCGCTCGGACGCCCATTCAGGAACGTGTTGAAATTGTAGCTCTCGGCGTCGATCTCGACCCGCGCGACATCGGACAGGCGCACCAACGAACCATCGGGATTGGCGCGCAGCACGATAGCGCCGAACTCTTCGGGCGTCTGCAACTGGCCCTTGACCAGAATCGTCGCCTGAATCTGCTGGCTGACCGGGTTGGGATTGGCGCCGATGGAGCCGGCCGCGACCTGCGCGTTCTGCTGCGCGATGGCGCCTGTAACGTCGGAGACAGCGAGATTGAGGCCGACGAGACGATCGGGGTCGATCCAGACGCGCATGGCGCGCTCGGAGGCAAACAGCTGCGCGCGCCCGATGCCGGGCACGCGGCGAACCTCGTTGATGACGTTGCGCGTGATGTAGTCGCCGAGGCCCACGGCATCGAGCGTCGACTTGTCGTCGCCGACGAGCGACACGACCATCAGGAAGCTGGAACCGGCTTCCTCGACCAGAACGCCTTGCTGCGTCACCTGCTGGGGCAGGGAGGATTCCACGCGCCGCAGGCGGTTCTGCGTGTCCACGACGGCCTGGGCGATTTCGGTGCCGGCCGAGAAGGTTACGGTGATCTGCACCGCGCCGGTCGCGTCGCTGGTGCTCTCGAAATAGAGCAGACCCTGAATGCCGTTCAGCTCCTCCTCGATCGGCCGCGTGACCTGCTGATACAGGTCCTCGGGCGATGCGCCGGGGAAGGCGGTCGAGATGGTAAGCTGAGGCGGCGCGACATTGGGATATTGCGCGATCGGCAGCGACGGCAGGGAGATGACGCCTGCCAGTACGATGAAGATCGCGATCACCCACGCGAAAATGGGTCGATCGATGAAGAATTGAGGCATGTCGGTCGATCCTTAACGCGCGGACTTGGGCGCATCGCCAGCGGGCGCGGTGGCCTTCTGGCTGCCCGCATCCTGCGGGGCGGGATTGGTCGTGCCGGACGTGGCGGCGTCCGAGCCGGGGGCTGGCGTGGCGCGCTGGGCCTGCGGCTCGGCGGCCCCGCCCGTCGGCTCGGCCTCGGGCTTCTGCGTGCCTGCGCCGACCGCACCCGATTGGCCGCCATCCTTCGTCAGCGCATCGGCCGCCGCGCCGACCGGCGTCCAGGGCGCGGGCGCGACGGGCGCGCCGGGGCCGATCTTCTGGAACCCGTCCGCGATCACCTTGTCGCCCGGCGCCAGCCCCTGAGAGATGACGGAGCGATTGCCGACGACGCGAACCACGGTCACGTTGCGCTGCTCGACCGTGGAATTGCCGTTCACGAGATAGAGAAAGGCCTGGCCTGCCGTATCGCGCTGAATGGCTTGGTTGGGAACTGCGAGCGCCTTGGCGTCGATGCCCTGATCGACCGTCACGCGGACATAAAGGCCCGGCAGGAGCGTATCGTCCGGGTTGGGGAACTCGGCGCGCAGCGTCACCTGACCGCTGGTTTCCTCCACGGTGGCTTCAGAGAAGAGAAGGCGTCCAGGGTAGGGATAGTCGCTGCCATCGTCGAGCCGCAGGCGAACCTGCGCGACATTCTCCTCCAGCTTGGTCAACTGGCCTGTGCGCAGCGCTTCGCGCAGGCGCAGAAGCTGCGACACGGGCTGCTGGATATCGGCGTAAACGGGGTCGAGCTGCTGGATCGTCGCCATGGCGGTCGTGTCGGTGGTGCCGACCAGCGCGCCCTCGGTGACGATAGCGCGGCCGATACGGCCAGAGATCGGCGCGCGGACCGTGGCATAGTCAAGATTGATCTGGGCGGAGCGCAACTGCGCCCGAGCGGAGGCGAGATCGGCTTCCGCCTGCTTCTGGGTCGCGATCGCCGTTTCCAGATTGGCGGAGCCGACCGTGTTGCGGGAGACGAGTTCCTGCGTGCGCTGGGCGTCCTGCCGCGCCTGCGTCAGCACGGCCTCGGCGCGCGCGACGCCGGCCTGCGCCGATTCGACTGCGACCTGGAACATGGCCGGGTCGATCTGGAACAGCGGATCGCCTTCCTGTACGTCCGATCCCTGCTCGAACACGCGCTGGATCACGATGCCGCCGACGCGCGGGCGAACCTCGGCAATGCGGGTCGAGGCGATTCGGCCAGGCAGTTCGGAGGTCACCGGAATAGCTTCGGGCTGGACCTCGACGATGCCGACCGGCGTCGGCGGCGGCGCGCCGCCGCCAGCCCCTTGTGCTGCGGCCGTCTTGGATTCGCCTTGGCAACCCGCGAGGACGAGAAGGCCAAGGGCTGTCGCTGCGTAAAAGGAACGTGCTGGAAATCTCATGGAACCGCTCTGTTCGCCGCCTCGCCCCACGCGAATGCGGCACCCCCGAATATTGCTGTGCAACATACATGCATGTATGACACTAAACAAGAGAACGGCAAGGCAGGCGTAATATGAGGCGGACGAAGAACGAGGCGATGGAAACGCGGTCCGCGATCCTCGACGCTGCGGAATTGACCTTCTTCGAGAACGGCGTCTCGCGCACAACGCTTGCCATGATTGCGCAGGCCGCGAGCGTCACGCGTGGGGCGATCTATTTCCACTTCGCCAATAAAAACGCGCTGTTCGAAGCGATGCTGGAGCGCGGGCGGCTGCCTCAGGAATGTTTCGTGGGGTTGGACGAACTCATGGCGGCTGCCGACCCGTTGGATCGTATCCGCGCCAATGCGATCGAGGCGTTGGAGTTCATCAGCCTCAACACGCGAACCCAGAAGATTCTGACGATCATGCTCCTTCGCTGCGAATATGTGGCGGAAATGGAGGAGATGCTGGTTCGAATGCGCGACGCGGACGAGGAGATGCTCGGCACGATTCGCTTCGCCTTCCAGGAGGCTTCGCGCCGTGGGCTCATGGCCGAGGACTGGACGCCCGATTCGGCGACGACGACGCTCCATTGCGGCATGGCGGGTCTCATCAACCAATGGCTGAGATCGGGCTTCGGCTTCGATCTCGTGGCGGTCGGTCGGCGCATGGTGGACAGCCTGTTCGATTCCTTCCGCGCGCCGCCCACACCGGCGTAGGGGAGAGGGCTTCGACCATCAGGAACGGGAACGAAAAAAGCCGGAGGCGAGCGCCCCCGGCTTTTTCATGGACTTTGCGTCGTTTGTCGTCTCAGAGCGCGCTGGCGGCGAGACGGCGGTTGACGAGCAGCGCCAGCAGCGTGACCACCGCGCCCGACAGGAGATAGGCACCGGAGAAGACGAGGCCGAGATTCTGGGCGATCGCCAGAGCGGCCAGAGGCGCGAAACCCGCACCGAAGAGCCAGGCGAGGTCGGACGTCAGAGCCGAGCCGGTATAGCGCTGCGAACGCGGGAAGTTCGCCGCCAGAGCGCCGGAGCACTGGCCGAAGGAGATGCCCAGAATCACCGAGCCGATGATCATGTAGATCGTCTCGCCGATCGTGCCGCCGTTCAGGAGCAGCGGTGCCAGGCAGCTGTAGAAGGCGATCGCGCCGGCGCAAACGCCCAGAACACGGCGGCGGCCGTAATGATCGGCCAGCGGGCCGGAGGCGATGTGAGCCACGACGCCGAAGACCGTCGCGATGATCTCGATCAGGAGGAAGCGCGAGACGGGTTCGTTATTGAGATGAATCCAGGACAGCGGAAACACCGTGACCATGTGGAACAGCGCGAAGCTCGCCAGCGGCACGAAGGCGCCGATCACGATATTGCGTCCGTTGCGCGCGATGGTCTGGCGCACCGGCGAGGGATGCAGTTCGCCGCGCTCGAACATCTCGCGATAGTTCTCGGTGACGACGATGCGCAGGCGGGCGAAGAGTGCGACGACGTTGACCGCGAAGGCCACGAAGAACGGATAGCGCCAGCCCCAGCCGAGGAAGTCGTCCTGGGTCAGGTTGGTGATCAGGAAATAATAGAGCGCGCTGGCGACGAGCAGGCCGAGCGGCGCGCCGAGCTGCGGCAGCATCGCATACCAGCCCCGCTTGTTCTCGGGAACGGAGACGGCAAGGAGTGGCGCGAGACCGTCCCACGTGCCGCCAAGCGCCAAGCCTTGGCCGACGCGCAGCACGATCAGCGTGATGACCGAGGCGGTGCCGACGCTGGCATAGGCCGGCAGGAAGCCGATGACGATCGTGGAGCAGCCAAGGAGGAAGAGCGCGGTGGTGAGCTTGGCCGCGTCGCCATAGCGCCGGTGCATCCAGGTGAAGAAGGCGGTGCCGATCGGGCGCACCACGAAGGCTAGGGCCAGGAGCGCAAAGGCATAATAGGTGCCGGTTACGGGATCGGCGAAGGAGAAGACCACCGCCGGAAACACGAGCACGGACGCGATCGCATAGACGAAGAAATCGAAGAATTCGGCGGTGCGGCCAATCAGCACTCCGATCGCGATTTCGCTGGGGCGAATTTCGCCGTGATGCGCGTTGGCGGCGCGCGCATCCCTTTCAAAGGCGGACGGAGCCGCCGCCGCACTGTTCGCACTCATCTCTGATCTCGCTCCTCACATTTCGCGAAGGTGGAACATTCGCGTTTCCCTCACGGCTTCCACCTTGAATATAGGCTCCGGCGGGCTTAACGAACGCCCCATAAACTATTTGCTGCGATGCAGCTAAGATAAAGCATGCAAGCGACCCCATTTCGCTGGATTGGACCGCTATCTTGAGCCGATTTCGCTTCCTAGCCCTCGCACCGCTCCTCGTCCTCATGGGGGGGTGTAACGCTGTCCTGCTCAACCCGGCGGGCGATGTCGCCCTTCAGAAGCGGGATCTCCTCTACATCTCCACCGGATTGATGCTCCTGATCATCGTTCCGGTGATCGTCGCCACCCTTGTTTTCGCTTGGCGCTACCGCCGAAGCAACAAGGATGCGACCTACGATCCCGAGTGGAACCATTCGACGCATCTGGAGCTGGCGATCTGGTCGGCCCCGCTTCTGATCATCATCTGTCTGGGAGCACTGACCTGGACGGCGACGCATCTTCTCGATCCCTACCGTCCGCTGACGCGAATCGCCGAAGGGCAGCCGGTCACGCCGGAGATGAAGCCCCTCGAGGTGCGCGTCGTCTCGATGGATTGGAAGTGGATGTTCATCTATCCCGAACTGGGGATCGCCACCGTCAACGAACTGGCCGCTCCGGTCAACACGCCGATCAATTTCAAGCTCACGTCCACCAGCGTGATGAACGCGTTCTTCGTGCCGTCCATGGCCGGCATGGTCTACACGATGGCGGGCATGGAGACGCAGCTGCACGGCGTCATGAACAAGGAAGGCATCTACGAGGGCATGTCGTCGCATTATAGCGGCGCCGGTTTCTCCTACATGAACTTCAAGTTCCACGCGCTGAACCAGCAGGGCTTCGACGAGTGGGTCGCCAAGGTGCGCGCCGAGGGGCAGCCGCTGAGCCGCGAGCTTTTCCTCGAGTTGGAGAAGCCCTCCGAGAAGGAGCCGATCCACTATTATTCGAGCTTCGCCGATGGCCTCTACCACGCGATCCTCAACAAGTGCGTCGCGCCGGGCAAGATGTGCGCCGACGAGATGATGCATATCGACGCGATGGGCGGTGCCGGCGTCGAGAGCCATGAAAACCGCGAGCGCCTACTCTATGATAACCGCCGCGCCGAACAGGGCGATGAGCCCTCGGGCGCGACCTTCCCGGCCAGCGGCCGTCTGCCGCATAGCGAGGACCAGCCGCAGGGCATGAAGCCCGACGAGCTGAATCCTCAGGTGAACGAGAGTGGGACCAGCACGCCGCCGGCCGGCCACAGCGACCACCAGATGCCCAATAGCGGCACGGGCGTCGCGCCGGCGCAGCTGAACCAGACGAACTAACGGAGCACCGTGTCGCACCCCGCCGGGTGCGACGCCAGACGATGCCATCGCACGAGTGCCAGAGATGCAAGAGAACTCAGACCTCATACGAATGATCTTCGGGCGCTTGACGCTCGAAGCCTTCCCGTATCACGAGCCGATCGTCGTCGTGACCTTCGCCGTGGTGATGCTCGGCGCCATCGCGCTTCTCGGCGCGCTGACCTATTTCAAGCTCTGGGGCTATCTCTGGAAAGAGTGGTTCACGAGCGTCGATCACAAGAAGATCGGCATCATGTACATGGTGCTCGGCATCGTCATGCTGCTGCGCGGCTTCGCCGACGCGATCATGATGCGTCTGCAACAGGCGATCGCCTTCGGAGGGTCGGAAGGCTATCTGAATGCCCACCACTACGATCAGGTGTTCACCGCCCACGGTGTCATCATGATCTTCTTCGTCGCCATGCCGCTGGTGACGGGCCTGATGAACTACGTCGTTCCGCTGCAGATCGGCGCGCGCGACGTGTCCTTCCCCTTCCTGAACAATTTCAGCTTCTGGATGACGGCGGGCGGCGCGGTTCTGATCATGGCCTCGCTCTTCGTCGGCGAGTTCGCACGGACCGGCTGGCTGGCCTTCCCGCCGCTGTCGGACGCGAACTACAGTCCGGGCGTCGGTGTCGATTACTATATCTGGGGTCTCCAGGTGGCCGGCGTCGGCACGCTGCTCTCGGGCGTCAACCTGCTGGTGACCATCATCAAGATGCGCGCGCCGGGCATGACGCTCATGAAGATGCCGGTCTTCTGCTGGACCTCGCTCTGCACCAACGTGCTGATCGTGGCGTCCTTCCCGGTGCTGACGGCGGTTCTGGCCCTTCTGTCTCTCGACCGCTACGTCGGGACCAACTTCTTCACGAACGATCTCGGCGGCAATCCGATGATGTACGTGAACCTCATCTGGATCTGGGGCCATCCCGAGGTCTACATTCTGATCCTGCCGGCCTTCGGCATCTTCTCGGAAGTCACCTCGACCTTCTCGGGCAAGCGCATCTTCGGCTACACGTCGATGGTCTACGCCTCGGTCGTCATCACGATCCTCGCCTATCTCGTCTGGCTCCATCACTTCTTCACGATGGGCTCGGGCGCGAGCGTGAACTCGTTCTTCGGCATCACGACGATGATCATTTCGATCCCGACGGGTGCGAAGATCTTCAACTGGCTGTTCACGATGTATCGCGGGCGCATCCGGTTCGAAACGCCGATGCTGTGGACCATCGCCTTCATGATCACCTTCGTGATCGGCGGCATGACGGGCGTTCTCCTGGCGGTTCCGCCGGTGGACTTCATCGTCCACAACTCGCTCTTCCTCGTCGCTCACTTCCATAACGTCATCATCGGCGGCGTCCTGTTCGGCCTCTTCGCCGGCATCAACTACTGGTTCCCTAAGGCTTTCGGCTTCAAGCTCGATCAGTTCTGGGGCAAGATGAGCTTTTGGTTCTGGGTGGTCGGCTTCTACGTCGCCTTCATGCCGCTCTATGTGCTCGGCCTCATGGGCGTGACGCGTCGCCTGCGTGTGTTCGACGATCCCTCGCTGCAGATCTGGTTCATCATCGCCGCCATCGGCGCAGGCCTGATCGCGATCGGCATCGCCTCCTTCCTCATGCAGATCTTCGTCAGCATCAGGAACCGCGAGAAGCTGGTGGACGTGGATGGCGATCCCTGGGGTGGCCGTACGCTGGAATGGGCGACGTCCTCGCCGCCGCCGAGCTACAACTTCGCCTTCTCGCCGATGATCCACGACGGCGATGCTTGGTGGCAGATGAAGCAGCGCGGCTATGAGCGTCCGCTGGAAGGCTTCAAGCCGATCCACATGCCCAACAACACGGAAGCGGGTGTGGTGATCGCGGCTCTCAGCGTCGTCTTCGGCTTCGCGATGATCTGGTACATCTGGTGGCTCGCCGTCTTCTCCTTCATCGGGATCGTCGGCTACTCGATCTATCACACGTTCAACTACGACAAGAGCTTCTACATCCCGGTGAGTGAAGTCATCGCGACGGAAGCCGAGCGGACACGTCTCCTGGCGGTGAAGGCGAAGAGCGCATGAGCACCAGCAGTTCTCACAGTGTCAGCAGCGACGAGATGACCTTCTACGTCGCCGACGAGCACGAGCACGCCGAAGGGTCCAGCACCATGCTGGGCTTCTGGATCTACCTGATGAGCGACTGCCTCATCTTCGCGTGCCTCTTCGCCACCTATGCCGTTCTCGGAACCGCCTATGCGGCGGGTCCGAGCCCGCGCGACCTGTTCGACCTCCCGCTGGTCGCGCTCAACACGTCGATGCTGCTCCTGTCGTCGATCACCTACGGCTTCGCCATGCTCTCCATGGCGAAGAACGACGTGCGCTCGGTGCAGATCTGGCTGGCGATCACCGGCCTGTTCGGTCTCGCCTTTCTCGGCATCGAACTCTACGAGTTCTGGCACCTGATCCATGAGGGCGCGACGCCCCAGCGCAGCGCCTTCCTGTCGGCTTTCTTCACGCTGGTCGGCACGCACGGTCTGCACGTGACCTTCGGCCTCGTCTGGCTGGTGACGCTGATGGTGCAGATCCATCAGCGCGGGCTGGTGCCGGCGAACCAGCTTCGCCTGTCGTGCCTCAGCCTGTTCTGGCACTTCCTCGACGTCATCTGGATCGGTGTCTTCACCTTCGTCTATCTCATGGGAGTGCTTCGATGAGCGCCAACGCCCCCTCGACGAAACACGCCGCCCTGGCGGATGGCGCGGGGCAGGGGCCAAGCCACGACCATGGCCATCTCGACGGCCACGGCCATGATCACGGCACCATGGGCGGCTACGTCACCGGCTTCGTTCTTTCGGTCATCCTGACGGCGATTCCGTTCTGGCTGGTCATGGCGAACCCGCTTCAGGACAACGCCCTGACCGGCCTCGTGATCATGGGTTTCGCGGCGGTGCAGATCGTCGTCCACATGATCTACTTCCTACATATGAACGGGAAGTCGGAAGGCGGCTGGACCATGACGGCCCTGGTCTTCACCGTGGTTGTCGTCGTCATCGTGCTCGCAGGCTCGCTCTGGGTCATGTACCACATGAACACCAGCATGATGCCGGGTATGATGCAGATGCAGGACATGGGCTGACGCGTCCTGACCCCCGGTCTTCTGCGACCGGCGCAGCCTGCGCCTCGCTGATTTCAAAATCCGATCCGCGCGGCCTCGCCGCGCGGATTTTGCATATGTGCGGAAAGGCTTGAGATGAGCACTCGGTCGAGGATCCTCCTCCTTCTTCTGTCGCTCCCTCTGATCGCTCTCCTCGTCGGCTTGGGCGTCTGGCAGGTCGAGCGGCGTGCCTGGAAGCTCGATCTGATCGCCAAGGTCGAGGCGCGGGTTCACGCGCCGGCGAGCGACGCGCCGCCGAAGGCGCAATGGGCGGAGGTCAATGCCAGTAACGACGAATATCGCCATGTCAGTCTCACCGGAACCTTCCTGAACGACAAGGAAACGCTGGTTCAGGCGCTGACGGATCTCGGCGGCGGCTTCTGGGTGCTCACGCCTCTGCAAGCCGCCGATGGATCGATCACGCTGGTCAACCGCGGCTTCGTGCCTCAGGAGAAACGCGACGCCTCCGCGAGGCCGGCGGGGCAGATCACCGGCAAAGGGGCCGTCGAGGGCCTGCTGCGCATGAGCGAGCCGGGCGGCGGATTGCTGCGCGCCAATGATCCGGCAACCGACCGCTGGTATTCGCGCGACGTCGCGGCGATCGCGGCGCGGCGCGGGCTGGCCAATGTCGCGCCCTATTTCGTGGATGCCGATGCGACGCCCAACCCGGGCGGCTACCCCGTGGGCGGACTGACGGTGGTGCGCTTCAACAACAACCATCTCGTGTACGCGCTGACCTGGTTCAGCCTTGCGATCATGTTGGCAGGGGCGACGATCTATGCCCTGCGTCATGATCGCAACAAGCCCTGACCCGGCGTTTCCGCCATGCGTCACGGCCTCGATCGCGACGTGTTTTGTGCTAGACGGGGTGGGGATCGAGCTTCGGGGGACGCATGACATTGGCCAGGGGACGGGGCCCTCAGCGGGCCCGGCGCATCGCCGGTGCTCTGGTTTCCGCTGCGATCCTCGCGTCGGGTTGCGCGAGCCGACCCTATGCGACGCTGATGACCGTGGATCGGACGGTGCCGGGCGCGCACCGCGTCGATATGCTGGTCGCGACCACTCGTGCGCCATCGCCTGTGCCGGGCGTCATCTTCTCCGGGGAGCGCGGGCCGGAGCTTTCGCTGGAAAACATTGTCGTTTCGATCCCGCCCGACGGCGTTCGCAAAGCCGGCGACGTGATCTATCCCAGGCGCAATCCGCCCGACCCGTCCCGCGAGTTCGTGGCTTTGCGCATCGATCCCCTGACCGAGCAAGGCGCGAACCGCTGGTTCGAGCAGCGCGAAGCGCCGAGCGGTCGCCTCCTGATCTTCGTTCACGGCTTCAATTCGAGCTATGAGGAAGCGGTCTTCCGCTTCGCGCAGATCAGCTACGATTCCGGCGCGGACGCCGCGCCGATCCTCTTCACCTGGCCCTCCCAGGGCTCGATCTTCGGCTATCTCTACGACCGCGAAAGCGCCAATTATTCGCGCTCGAGCCTGGAGAGGGTGATCCAGCAGGCGGCGGCGCGCAAGGACGTGTCCGAAATCACCATCATGGCCCATTCCATGGGAAGCTGGCTGACCATGGAAGCCCTGAGGCAGATGGCGATCCGCGATGGGGGATTGCCGAAGAAGCTCGGCAATGTCGTGCTGGCATCGCCCGATCTGGATGTGGATGTGTTTCGCGAGCAGCTGGACGAGATCGGCCCGGACCAGTCGCGTATCACGATCTTCACCTCGCAGGACGATCGCGCGCTTCTCGTCTCGCGCCGTCTGGCGGGCGGCGTTCAGCGTCTCGGCGCGGTGGATCTGACAAAGCCCGATGTGCAGGCCGGCTTTGCGAAACGCGGCATCAATGTCGTGGACCTCACCAGCGTTCGCACGGGCGACAGTCTGAACCACACGAAATTTGCCCAAAGCGCCGAGGTCGTACAGGCGATCGGTCGCCGCCTGATCGCGGGGCAGAAGGTGTCCGAAGGCAATCTTGGCCTCGGCGAGACGCTGGGGGCCGCCGCCATCGGCACGGCGCAGGGCGTCGGCTCCGCCGTCAACGCGGCGTTGAATGCGCCGGCCGCTTTGGTCGATCCCGGCGCCCGGCAGAGGGTCGGCGAAAGTCTTCAGGATGTCGGCCGCAATATCGGCGGCTCGCTGCAGACCGTCACCGGCAATTGAGATGAGGTGAGCCCACCGTGCGGCGGGCTCTCCCATTCTGGGTCAGGCAGCTTTGCGCAGGGGCCTGACGGCGGGCGCTGCGACCGGGCCTTCCAGGCGCGGCAGAATGAGGAAGGCGAGCAGCGCCGACAGCGCCATGAAACCGCCCACGATCTCCATGGGAACGACATATCCGCCGGTCCAGTCCTTCACCGCTCCGGTGATGTAGGGCGCGGCGAAACCGGCCACGTTGCCCATCGTGTTGATCAGCGCAATGCCGGCCGCCGCGCCCGCGCCGGTCAGGAAGCGCGCCGGAAAGCTCCAGAAGTTCGGCAGAGCCGAGAAGATGGCGCAGGCCGTCACCGTGATGACCGCGATGGTCGCCGCCGGGCTCTGCATGGTGAGCGCCAGCGGAATGGACAGGGCGCCGAGCAAGGCGGGTATGCCGATATGCCAGGGGCGAACGCCCCGGCGCGTGGCGTCGCGGCTCCACAAAACCAGCGCGACGGCGGCCGGCAGATAGGGGATGGCGGTGATGAGGCCGCGCTGCATGACGGTGAACTTCGTGCCGAACGCCGTTTCGAAGCCGCCAATGATGGTCGGCAGGAAGAAGCCGAGCGCATAGAGCCCATAGATGAAGCCGAAATAGATGAGCGACAGCGCCCAGACGCGCCCGTCCGTCAGCGCCTTGCGCGAGATATGGCCGCCTGTCGATTTGGAGCGATCCTCGCGCGCCAGTTCCTCGTTCAGCCAGTCCCGCTCGGCCGGTGTCAGCCATGTCGCGTCGTTCGGCGTGTCCGGTAGATAGAAATAGGTGACGATGCCAACGAGAATGGCCGGAATCGACACGCCCATAAACATGACGCGCCAGCCCTCCAGACCGAGGAGCCCGTGCATGTCGATGAGCAGCGAAGCCAGCGGCGCGCCGATCACGGTGGTCAGCGGCTGCGCGACATAGAAGACCGCCAGCACCTTGGCGCGGTGCCGGGCCGGCACCCAGAGGCTGAGGAAGAGGATCGCGCCGGGAAAGAAGCCGGCCTCGGCGATGCCGAGCAGGAAGCGGAGCCAGTAGAGCTGCGTGGCGTCCTGCACGAAGGTGAAGAGCAGCGAGACGATCCCCCAGCTCACCATGATCCGCGCCAGCCACCGCCGCGCGCCGAACTTGTGAAGCGCCAGATTGCTGGGGATTTCGAGGATGATGTAGCCGAAGAAGAAGATCCCGGCAGCAAAGCCGAATTGGGCGGCTGACAGGCCGAGATCCTGCGTCATGCCGTTGGGGCCGGCAAAGCCGATGGCCGTGCGGTCCAGGAAATTGATGAAGAACATCAATCCGAGAAAGGGGACGAGCCTCCAGACGATCTTGGAGATCGTCGATGTCTCGACGCTGGTCGGGGTGCTGGTCATGGCTCGCCTCCTCCTTCAGGCAAAGCTTAAGCGCTCCGCCGGACGGGTCCGGTCGGCCGCTTCGTGTCGTGTGTGGATTGCGGGTTCGAGGCGGGGTTCAGACCCCCTGGCGAATCCGCACGAAATAGTCGTCGTGACCGACCTGACCGCCCTTCAGCGCGATCTCCAGACCGTCGAAGGCCGGGTCGTCGCTATGGGCGGTCGAGACCGGGGAGCCGGGCGTTTCGGCCAGCGGCATCCGGGGCGTCAGCGCGTGGACGCCGAGCTGGCGCAGCGCGTGGCTCGACGTATCGCCGCCCGCGATCACCGCTCGCGTCAGGCCGGCTTGGCGTACGAGCGCGGCCTGAAGCTGCCCGAGCCCACGCCCGATCGCATGGCGCGCGCCTTCGCTGCCGGCGATCTCCGCGCCGAGATCGGTTTCGGGGCCGAGCGCGGTATAGACGATGAGGCTGCGACCCTGGGCGAGCTCGGTCAGGGCGTGGTCCCGCAGGGCGTCGATGGCCGCGCTGTCGCCTGCCACGAAATGGCGCGGGTCGAAGGCAAGCGCCGTGAAACCCTGCGCTTCGGCAAAGCGGATCTGGCGCTCGGTGGTCGGCGAGCAACTGCCGGAAACCACCGCCAAGCGCTCCACAGGCTCCATCGGCGCGAACACGCCGGGCCGATCGATCACCCCGTCCTCCCGCCAACTCTCGGCCAGCGCATATTCGACGCCGGACGAGCCCACGACGAAGCGTGAGCCGGCAGAGGCCAGGCGGCGAAGCTGACGCCCGGCCGCGCGCTGGGTCGCCGCGTTCAGGACGTCGATCAGAAGCGCGCCGGGCGTCTGTGCCAAAGCGGCGTCCACGGCGGCAATGGCGTCGCCTTCCGTCAGGGCGAGATGGTCCAGCAGAGCGATGGACAGGTCGGTTTGGCCGGCCAGATGCCGGCGCAGATCGGCCTCGCGCATCGGGGTCACCGGGTGGCGGCTCATGACCGGGTGGCGATCGATGCGGAAGATCTCGCCACGATAGGCCGCGAAAAGTTCGCCGAAAGCCGTGTAGCGCTTCAACTGCGGCGCGCCGACGAGAATGGGCACAGGCTTGCCCCCGAAGGCGGCGTGCCCAAGCTCCAGCGCGCGGCCGATGGAGCCGATCTCTGGCGAGGAATCGAAGGTCGAGCAAATCTTGTAATGCGCGATCTCGGCCTGCTCTTGCGCCATCCAGTGGAAGACGGGCGCGAGGTTCTCGTTCATCCAGCCCGGCGTTTCGCTGCGGCTCGTGCCGGCGACGCCGATGGCGCGAACGTTCGGGAAGCTCGCTCGCTGCGCTTCGGTCGGCACATCGAGAAACAGGACGGTCTCGACACCTCGCAGCGCCAGGGCCTCCATCACGTCGGTCGAGCCGGTGAGATCGTCGCCATAGAAGGTGATGAGAAGGGGGCTCGTCATAGCGCGCTCCATCGGATCAGGCGCCCGCGCCAGAGGCGAACGTATCAAGCGAGGCGGCAAGCTCGGGATGATCGGCGGCGTAGGTCTCCAGCGGAATGCCCGCGACGGCCGCTTCCCAGGCCTGCCGCACGGCGCGAACGCCCGCGCCCGGCCCGCCGGGATGGCTCACCACGCCGCCGCCGCAAAGATACATGATGTTGGTGGTGCGCACGGCGTCCCAGGTGGCCGGCGCCTGCCCACCCCATTGGCCGGAGCAGACCACGGGGAGCGAGCGGTCGGCGTCCGAGAAGATCGGCTTCTGAAGCGAGCGGAAGGAGCGGATGAAGGAGTCGTCCGGCTCCCAATATTTGGCGCCGATCCCGTTGATCTGGAACTGATCGACGCCTAGCAATCGCCAGATCGTGCCATAGACCGAGAAATCCATGCCGAGCGAGGGATGCCGCGTGAGAATGTCCCAGCCGTTGCGATGGGCATGGAGCACGAGCTTCGAGCGCTTGCGCAGGAAGGCCATGGCCCCCATGCCGATCGAGTTGATATTGATGACGGCCGCATTGCCGCCGGCCTCGGCGACGAGGTCGTGGTTGCGCATCATCTCGTCCGGGTCGGTGGCGGAGATGCCGAAGGCGTACATCACCTTCTGCCCGGTCTTCTGCTCATGGTCTAGGATCACAGGCATGATCGCCTTCACGCGCTCGGCCAGCGGCGAATAGGCGGGGCTCATCAGCTTTTCGTCGTCCTTGATGAAATCGACGCCGGCCTCCACCAGTTCCTTCACCATGGCGGCGCTCTCATGGGGGCGAAGCCCGAGCGCGGGTTTGACGATGGAGCCGATGATCGGCCGCCCGCGAACGCCGGTGAGGCGCTGCGAGCCCTCGATGCCGAATTGCGGGCCGGGATAGGCGCTCGCGAAAGCGGGGGGCAGTGTCAGTCCGGTGACGCGAATGCCGCTGAAGCCCTTGATCGAATAGGTGCCCCCGATCGCGATCGTCATGAGCGCCGCGAGATCGGGGCCGATGGCCTCGATCGGAAAGGCGATGTCAGCCTCGCCGCACTGGAACGGACCGGCGTCCCGCAGATCGTCATGCGACCGGCCGAAGGCAGGCTCGGCGACGGGTTCGAGCGTGCGAACCGCCAGAACCTCAGCCGCCACACGCGCCTTCAACTCCGGGGTTTCGCCGGGAAGGGGAACGAAGGTGCCGGTGGACTGATCGCTGGCGATCTTCGTCACCATCTTTTCCACGCTGCCTGGCGTCTCGATGCGATAGGTCAGGACGATGCGGTCGGTCATGTCAGGTTCCATCGGAAAGTTTGCGCGAAGACGCGTCGCGCGAGATCGTTTGGGTCTGTTCTGGAGAAGGCGTGCCGGTATAATGACGATACCAGATCGCCGGCGCTCTTGAGGGGCGTTCGGTTTGACGAGACCCCGCTCCGAAAGGATCCCGATGGCGACGCCGTCCGAACCCATCGTCCGACGCAAGCTCTCCGCGCAGGTCTTCGAGCGGCTGAAGACGATGGTCACGGACGGGACGTTGAAGCCCGGCGACGCCATGCCGTCCGAGCGCGAACTCATGGAGCGCTTCGGTGTCGGACGCCCGGCGATCCGCGAGGCGATGCAGACGCTCGGCAATATCGGCCTGATCGCGATCTCTCACGGGGAGCGCGCGCGTGTTCTGCCGCTGACGCCCCATTCCGTGATCTCGCAGGTGGATCTTGCGGCCGAAATCATGCTGTCCACCTCGCCGGCGGCGCTCGACCATCTGAAGGAAGCACGCATCTTCTTCGAGCGTGGCATCGTCCGGCAAGCGGCTGAAAAGGCGAGCCCACAGGACGTTGCCGCGCTGCGCGCGCTCCTGGACGAGCAGGAGGCCGCGCTCGGCACGCCGGAGATTTTCATTGCCGCCGACATGCGTTTTCACACGCGCATTGCCGCGATCTGCGGAAACCCGATCTTCGAGGCGGTGTCCGGCGCCATGCTCGGCTGGCTCAAGGCCTATCACACCGAAATGCTGATCTGGACCGGCAAGGAAAACGTGACGCTGGTGGAGCATCACGAAATCCTCGACGCGATCGCGCGCAACGATGCGAGCGAGGCCGAGGCGGCGCTGATCCGCCATCTGGAGCGCTCGCGCGCACTCTATGTTCATCAGGCGTCCTGACTCGAACGGGAAGCGCCAAGCGACACGAGCTGGACCACGGCATGAGGCCCGAGCGGGATCGTGTCGCCTGCTTCCAGCGCGACCGGCGCTTCGCCCGAGGCGGCCTCGTCGAAGCTCGCCTCATTCAGCACCCAGTGCCGCCAGCGGCCGGGAAGGCGGATGGTTTGCGGTTCCGGCGTGAGATTGGCGAGCCAGACGATGCTGCGCCCGTCCGCATCCCGATGCGCATAGCCATTGACCCGCCTGCGATCCGAAGACGTGAAGCCGATGCGCGGATCGCCCGCTGCGCGGGCAAGGCCGGCGGCGACATGAAAGAGGGGCGCGACGCGGCCGTTCTCCAGGACGAGGCCGCGCGGCCCCGCCAGCGACGCCCCGCACCAAGCTTCCACCCCCGAGCCTTCCAGCCTCGCGGCATAGCCGACCGCCCAGGCCGCACCGAACAGACCGCGCCCACGCGGATCATCGGCGGCCATGGGCACGCGCTTGTTGTCGGGGTTCGGCATGGTGCGCGAACCATAGGGATTCTGCCGCATTCCGATCGTCGTCGGACCCAGCCGATAGGGTTTGTCGCCGATGAAGGCGCGGGTCGATCGGGTGATGAAAGGGATGGCCTCCAGCGTTTCCATGACGCTCCGATCGTCCGCTGCATGGACGATGGGGCAGGTCGCGTGGGTGACGAAATCCAGCGGCTCCAGCGGAACGCGCTTGCGGTTCAGCTCCGTGAAATAGCTGAACATGCCGCCCCCAAGCCGGACACCGGGAAACGCACGGCGCGCGGCTGCGTAGATGTCGGCGAGCGGCGGGCAGTCCGGCCATGCGCTGCCCGGCGGCGTCGAGCCGCGATCGGCATCCGGGCCGACCACCAGCGTATCCAGGCGAAGGCCGGCTTCGCGGATCGCTTGTGCACCGGCCTGGCATTCCGCGTCGAGATCGCCGCGCGCGGTCAGGACGAATTCCAGCGCGATCTCGGCACCGGGGCACTCGGCCGCGATGCTGGCGAAACGCTTGAGATCGTCCACGCCATGGCCGGCCAGCGGATCGAAGTGCAACAGGAGATATTGCGGGGCGATGGCTCGCAGCCGCTCAACCTCGGCAAGCGCAGCCCCGGCCTCCTCAGGCGCAATGGCGAGCCCGAAGCGAGGCAGGGTTTCGCCTGTGGCTTCGCTGAGTGCAATGTCGATGAAGCCATCCTGGATGGCAGCCGGCGGCAGAGTGGCGGTGTCCCCCGTGATCGTCAGCGTCACCACCTGACGCTGGGCGAGGCCGCTCTCCATGCGATAGGGCCAGGGCAGGGCGAGCGGCCGGACATAGGTCTTGTAGGAGGCATCGGACCAGGCGCGCTGATCCTCCATCTCAAAAATGTCGCCCTCCATCCGGCAGGTTGCGGTGACGCTCGGCGCGATCTCGTGCGTGAGGGCGCGGATGTCCTTGAAGGGCTGCCAGGGCTCGATCAGATCGGGGAAGGCGCTGCGCTCCACCGACCCATCGACATGCTCGAACTCGGCCGCTGTTCCGGCCAGATGTTCGATGGGGTGCAGCACGCAGAAACCGCAGCGATTGGTTTCAAACCCGCCTTCGGACAAGGCCTCGACGTCAAAGGAAAGCCGGCCGGACGCCTCGCCGGCAATGCGCGCGCTATAGCGCAGCCGCGCGCCATCCGGGGCCTCGCAGGCGGCCTCGAATTGCAGGGTGAAGCGATCGGGTTCTTCCGCGATCTTCAGATGCTCGATCGGCGGATCATAGGTGCCCCAGTCCCGATCCCGCACGACATAGGCAATGGCGCGCAGGACCTCATGGCCCTTGAAGCGGATCGCGCGCAGCCCGCCCGAGACGAACTCCACGGACAACGGCCCCGCCGTCATCAGGCGCGAGGCGGCGGGTGGCTCATGGGTGCCGAACAGCTTGATGCGGTCGCTCATGGCTCAAAGGCTCGCGGGATCGACGGTCTGGCGCGAGGCCGCGCCCTGATAGGCCGCTTCCACCAGCGCCAGCGTCTTCAGATTGTCGCGGCCGGATGTGTCTGGCTCGCGGCCCGCGCGCAGGCTCTCCACCCAGTGCTTCTGGATCAGGAGCACGCTTTCCTGAATGTTGTGCCAGGGACGCTCGGCCCAGGCGAGAAGCGGAGGCGAAACGTCCTCGTGCCGCGTGCCCTGCGCATCGGTCACGGTCAGCCGGTAGCCGGCGTCGAGGCGGATCGACCCGTCGGAGCCGTCGATTTCCACCAGCGTCTGGGGGAAGCGTTCCTCCTCCAGCTTCGTGGCATAGGAGCAGTCCACGACCGAGTGCATCCCGCTCTCGTGGTCGAGCAGCATGGTGGCGACATCCTCGCCGCGAATGCGCGGGTTGACGCGCTTCGTGCGGGTCGTGATGGCCGAGACGTCGCCGAATAGAAAGCGGGCGATGTCGAGCGCGTGGATGCCCAAATCTTCGATGATGAAACGCTCGCCCTCAGCGAGATAGGGCTGGCCGAAATAGACGTCATAGGCCGAGCGGAAGGAAACGCGGCCGAAGAAGGGCGTGCCGATCGTGCCGGCATTCAGCGCCTCGCGCACCCGCAGGATGGGCGATTGCCAGCGGAAATTCTCATGAACCATCAGCGGAACGCCGGCCCGCTCGCAGGCCGAGACCATGGCGCGCGCATCCGCCATGGAGGGGGCGAACGGCTTCTGGCAGATGACCGGGATGGAAAGGGAGGCGGCGAGTTCCACCAGCGCGCGGTGGCTCGGCGCGGTGGTGGCAATGTCCACGAAATCCGGCGTCTCGGCGCGCAGCATCTCGGCGGCGTCCCTGTAGCGAGCCGCAATGCCGAAGCGCTCGCCCATGGCGTCGAGGCGGGCTTCGTCCCGGTCGCAGATCGCGACCATCCGCACACCTTCGATCTCACCCCAGGCGTTCATCTGGTTGACGGCGAAGAAGCCGCAGCCGATCAGGGCGCCGCGCAGCTCGGTCATGTCACTCTCTCCCTCATGCTGTCTGTCCCGCCCGAGCCTTTCGGCCCGGACGGAATGCGTGCGAGCTGTGTTCGCCGATCAGGTGATGCGGCGGATCGAGGCGGCGAGTTCGTCCGCCTCGAAGACGCGCTTCCAGTCGTCGCGCATCAGCATCGGCTTGCCGAACTCGATCGCCTTGTTGCAGGCGTCGGAGAAGACGCCCGGCGTTTCCTCGAAGATCACCGCGCCGAGCACGTTCATGTGCCCGAGCAGGAAGTCGCGCGCGGCTTCCTTGGGAACGCCGCGCCGGACCACCTCGTCCATGGCCTCGCGCATGACCACGAGCAGGCTGGCGCAGACGGTTTCCGACAGGCCGGGCTCGAGCAGCGCCATCTGCTCGACCGTGACGCGGTGCGAGCGCATGACGGGCGCCCAGATCACCTTCGCCACTTCCTCGCCCAGCGCGAAATGTTCTTCCGGCCCCTGCATCAGGGCGGAGGTGATGTGCTGCTTGGCCGCGATGCCGCCGAAGAAGTCCCGCTTGGCGGCCGGGTCCGTCTCGTCGTTGAAGATCGGCGGATGGCAGGGATGCGTCACGAAATAGGTGAGGTCCGCGCGCTCCGGCAGATGGCCGGCAAACGGAGCGGCGGCATCGAGAACGACGACCATCGTGCCCGGCTTCAGCTGCGCATTGATGCCGGCCGCGACCTTGCCGATGGCGGTGTCGGGCACAGCGAGGATCACGACGTCGGCGCCGTCCAGCGCCTGATCCTGCGGCACGCAGTCGAAGCCCAGACCCGACTTCAGCCGCTCGCGTCCCGCTTCGCTCAGCTCGACATGGCGCACGTCGAAACGCGAGCCCTTCAGATTGCTGGCGAGGCGGTAGCCCATCTTCCCGCCTGCTCCGAACAGAGCAATGGATGTCATGGAATGTCCTTTCATGCGAAGGGATATGCCTTCCCGTCAGCGGCCGAGGGCCGCCTGACGCTGGAGCGCGATGCGCTGCTGAAGGCGTTGTTGGAACTGATCGACCACGACGGCCGCGATGATGACGAGGCCCTTGATGACGGTCTGCCAGAAGGAGGAGACGCCCATCATCACGAGCCCGTCCGACAGGATGCCGATGACGAAGGCGCCGACAATCGTGCCGCCTATCTTGCCGCGCCCGCCCGACATGGACGTGCCGCCGAGAACGGCCGCGGCGATGGCGTTGAGTTCGAAGCTTTCGCCGGTGGCGGGATGCGAGGCGACGAGCTGCGAGGCGATGATGAGGCCGACGATCGCCGCGCAGAAGCCGGAGAACATGTAGACGAACATCTTCACCCTGACGACCTTGATGCCCGACAGGGCGGCCGCGCGCTCGTTGCCCCCGACCGCATAGATCTGCCGGCCGAGCGGCGTGCGAGCGGCGAGATAGGCCGCGCCCAGCCCCAGCACGACGAGAACCCAGATCGACACGGGCACGCCGAAGAGGGAGCCCGCGCCGATGAACGGAAAGCTCGCCGTGCCCCATTCCTCGGACCCGCGCAGGTTCGGAAAGGTCGCGCCATCGGACGAGAGCAGCGCCATGCCGCGCGCGACATAGAGCGTGCCGAGCGTCGCGATGAAGGGCGCGACGTTGAGGCGCGTGATCAGAAGCCCGTTGACGACGCCCACTGCAACGCCGACGCCGAGGGTCAAGAGGATGATCTCGAACGTGTTGAAGAAGACGGTGTAGCCCGTGAAGTCGAGCGTCACGCCGTTCAGGACGAGATAGCCCGCGACCATGCCGCACAGGCCGACGATGGAGCCGACCGAGAGGTCGATGCCGCCGGTGATGATGACGAAGGTCATGCCGATGGCGAGGAACGCGTTCAGCGCCACGTGCTCAGACATGATGATGAGGTTGGCCGTCGACAGGAAGTTCGGCGCGGCGAAGGAGAAGAAGACGATCACCGCGATCAGTGCGATGAAAGTGCGCGCCTTCAGGAGAAGGAGCGTGAGCGAGGCGTCGTTTCCGCCGGGAGCGGCTGCAAGCGATTGGGCCGACATCAGTGAAGCTCCCCAGCGGGACGGGACGAAACGGACTTGGTTGGGGCAGGGGACAGGCCATGGCCGGCGGCCGAGAGCGCGACGATCTCGGGCTCGGAGGCCTCGGCGCGTGAGCGCTCGCCCGTCACGCGGCCGTTGGACATGACGATGATACGGTCCGACAGCTCCATGACCTCTTCGAGGTCGGAGGTGACGAAGAGGATGCCGAGCCCCTGAGCGGCCAACTCGCGCATGACGCGGAAGATCTCGGCCTTCGCGCCGATGTCGATGCCACGGCTGGGCTCGTCCATCAGGAGCACTTTCGGCCCCGTCATCAGCGCCTTGCCGATGACGATCTTCTGCTGATTGCCGCCCGACAGCGAGGAGACTGGATTGTCCAGCGATGAGACTTTCACCGCGAGCTTGCGCACGAACTCGCTGACAGCACCGCGCTCGGCCTTCACGTCGAGATGAAAAAGTTTGGTAAAGGCGGCCAAGCTCGACATGGTCATGTTTTCGGTGACGGAGAGGATCTGCACGAGACCCTCCGCCTTTCGATCCTCCGGAATCAGCGCGATGCCGCGCTTGATACGCCCGTGGATCGTCTGGTCGTGGAGCTCCTTTCCGTCCAGCACGATGCGGCCGGTGGCGAGCGGCTCGCGCCCGATAATGCAGTCGAACAGCTCCGTGCGTCCCGCGCCCATCAGCCCATAGATGCCGACGATCTCACCGGCTCGCAAAGACAGGGACACGTGATCCACAGCGAAGCCGCCGCCCTTGCGCGGCAGGGTCATGTCTTCGACGCTTAAGACCTCGCCGCCATAGGCATGGTCAACCGTCTTGGCGAAGTCCTTGGAGGCCGAGCCGATCATGGCGCGCACGATCCAGGGCACGTCCACGTCGGTCATCGGCTGCGCGCCGGTGATGCGCCCGTCCCGCAGGACGGTGATGTAGTCTCCGATCCGCACCAGCTCTTCCAGCCGATGCGAGATATAGACGATCGCGACGCCCTGCGCCTTCAGCTCATGGATGACGCCGAACAGGATTTCCACCTCGGCCGCCGAAAGGGCGGAGGTCGGCTCGTCCAGGATCAGGATGCGCGCATCCTGCGACAGGGCCTTGGCGATCTCCACGATCTGCTGCTCGCCGATGCGCAGGTCCGCGACCGGCGTGTCCGGCGCGTTGGAATGCTCCAACCGGCGCAGAAGCGCGCTCGCGGCCTTGGCCTGTGCCTGCTTGTCGATGTCGATCCCGAGGCGCGTCTTTTCGCGGCCGATGAAGATATTCTCGGCGATCGTCATGTTCGGGAAGAGGTTGAGTTCCTGAAACACGATGCCGATCCCGTGCCGGGCGGCATCGGCCGTGCCTGACAGGGTGACGGGCTCGCCGTTGACGATCACCTCGCCCGTCGTCGGCTGCTCGACGCCGGCGATGATCTTCATGAGGGTCGATTTGCCCGCGCCATTCTCGCCGACGAGAACGTTCACCGCGCCCTTGCGCACGTCGAAATCGACGCCCTTCAGCGCCTGCGTGCCGGGATAGACCTTGGTCGCGTTGCGGACCGACAGCACGATCTCGTGGTCTTGCGACGCCGCGCTCATGCGCCGCCCCCGAGCGAGACGAGGACGGGTGTCAGGACGATCTTGTCGCCCTTGGTCTTCACCGTGAAGACGCCCGTCGCCTCGACAGTCGCGCCCACCAGCTTGTCGCGCGGCAGGTCCTTCAGCGCCGTCTCGTAGGCCTGATTGTTGAAGGCCTTGGCGACGTCGGCATATTCGATCTGATTGCTGTATTGCGTGAAGGAGACGAAGGGCAGCACGTCGCGGATCGAGGTGCCCTTGATGACGGGGCCGAGCTGGAGCGTGACGTCGCCCTTGCCGTCGCCGTCCGTGTCGAGTTCGGCGGTGGCCGCGCGCGACTGCGTGTTGGCGGCGACCACCGTGCCCTTCACACGCACGGCGAAGTTCCAGGGCGCACCTTCCTGCACCTCGCGATAGCCGAAGCTTCGGCCGGCGGCGTCGAGATCGGCCGCGATGGCGGGGCGAACCTCGGCGAAGGGATGGGCCTTTTCGCTGAAATAGGGGACGACCTGGGCTCCCCACATGGCGGTTGCGCCGACGCCCGCCTTGGGCTTGGCGGCCGCTTCCTTGCGGGCGGCAAGCTCCGCCGTTTCGATGAACTTGCAGCCGGTCAGCGCGAGCGCGAGACCGAGAGCGACGAAGGGCAGTTTGCGGAAAAGAGACATGCGAAGCCTCCGGATCGGGCGAGCCGACGATGCGGGCGGCACGTTGCGCCGCCCGCCTGTCGGGTCAGTCCTTCAGGGCGAAGGTTTCGAGCTTGTCGGCATTGTCGGCATTGATGAGGACGCAGTCCATCAGCTGCTTCTCCTCGGTGCCCGTCTTGCCGGTTTCGAGATATTGCTTGGCTTGCTCCACCGCGAGCTGCGCCTGGCGATAGGCCGGCTGGAGAACCGTGGCCTTGATGCCGCCCTTCTTGATCGAGTCGCGCACGTCGTTCGAGCCGTCGAAGCCGACCACGATCACGTCGGTGCGGCCGGCCGCTTCCAGCGCCGCCCAGGCGCCCATGGCCATCGTGTCGTTGCCGGAGATCACGCCCTTGATCTCAGGGTTCGCCTGCAGGATCGTCTGCATCTTCTCGAAGGCTTCGGGCTGGCTCCAATTGGCCGACTGCTGCACGACCATCTTCATGTCGGGATACTGATCGATCACGTCATGATAGCCGCTCGAACGGATGCCGGCATTGGTGTCCGCCTCGCGGCCCAGAAGCTCGGCATAGGGGCCTTTCTCGCCCATGAGCTTGACGAACTCTTCCGCGCCCAGCTGCGCGCCCTGATAATTGTTCGACACGATCTGCGACACGGCGATGCCGGTCTCGTTGATCTCGCGATCGATCAGGAAGGAGGGAATGCCGGCATTCTTGGCCTTCTGCACCGCCGCCGTGGTGGCCGCCGCGCCGGCATTGTCGAGAACGATCGCCTTGGCGCCGCGCGCGATCGCCGTGTCCACCAGCTGGTTCTGCTTGTTGGCATCGTCGTCGTGCACCAGGATCAGCGGCTCGAAGCCGAGTTCCTTGGCCTTGGCCGCCGCGCCTTCCGCCTCGGCCTTGAAGAAGGGGTTGTCGTGGCTCGGCGTGATGATCGCCATTAGGTCGGCGGCAAACGCCCCGGCCGGCAAGGTGACCGCGAGCATGGCGGCGGCGGCCGTCGATAGAAGAAGCTGCTTGAACATGGATCGTCCTCCCGAAACTCCCTTCGGCGGGTGATCGGCGTTTTGGCACCACGATCCCCACCCGGGCGCTGCCTCCCCGCAGCGATGCCGGGACCATGACAATCCATGGTCTGCTCGTCAACTGGTATAATGAGTTTGCCAGTTTGTGGGTCTCAGACGTCCTGTGGCCAGTTCGCCTGCGTGAAGACGCCGCCATCGACCCAGAGCGTCTGGCCCGTGACGAAAGCGGCGGCCTCGCTGGCGAAGAAGAGGACGGGTCCGGTGATGTCGTCCACCGTGCCGGCGCGGCGCAGCGGCGTGATGCGGCCCCAACTGGCTGCGTAGTCCGGCGCTTCCTGCAGGGTGCGCTCGTTGAGGATGGCGCCGGGGGCGACGCAATTGACGCGAATGCCGTAAGGGCCGAGCTCAGTGGCCGACACCTTGGTCAGCTGCTCGATGCCGCCTTTGGACGCCGTGTAGTCCACGAGCCGGGGGAAGGCGAGCTTGTTGCAGCCCGAGCCGATATTGACGATCGAGCCGCCCTTTTCAGTCGCTATCATGCGGCGTGCGGCCGCCTGCGTATTAAGGAACGTGCCTTTCAGATTGGTCTGGATGACCCGGTCCCAATCTTCCTCCGCAAGGTCGAGCAGCGAACTCCAGGTCTGCAGTCCCGCGTTGTTGACCACGACATCCGGCGCGCCGCCATGCCAGCGCTCGATCTCGTCATAGAAGGCCGAGACCTCTGCCGAGCGTCCCGCGTCGCATGGGAGGCCCAGCGCCCGGCCGCCCTTGGCTTCGATCTCGGCGACGAGCGAAGCGGTGGCCTGCGCATCCGCCTTGTAGCTGACGGCGACAGAATAGGCCTGCGAGGCGAAGGCCAATGCGAGGCCACGCCCGATGCCGGTGTTTCCGCCTGTGATCACAACCAGCTTCGTCATGAATGCCCCTTTGCACGCGTGAGATGCCGCGCGCTCTACGACGAGGGAGCACTTGGCGGAAGGGCCAAAGGTTTTAAAAACGGCTGGGGACGGGCTCTTTGCCGGGCGAGGGAACCTGTTGGCCGGCTCCGCTCTTTGCTGGAAGAGTTCCAGACAAGGATGCGACGCATGGCCGAGAAGGACAAGGGACCGGACTTCGCGAAAGGCATCGCCTCGGCGGAGCTTGCGATCGGCGCGATGATGCGCGGCACCATGGGCGAAGCGCCGGTGATCCTCGTGCGGAGCGAAGCGGGCCTGCGCGCCTTCTCGGCCAAATGCACGCATCTCGGCGCCATGCTGGATACGGGCCTGCTGGCGCATGGCGAGATCCGCTGCCCCTGGCATCATGCACGCTTTTCTGCCGATACGGGCGAGGCCGTTGCCGCACCGGCTTTCGCGCCCTTGTCCTGCTACCGTGTCGAAGAGCGCGACGGGCAAATCGTCGTGGGTGAGAAAACCTCGACCCAACCCCCACAACTGGACCGGCAGCCGCCCGAGCGAATCGTGATCCTGGGCGCGGGCGCAGCGGGCTTTGCCTGCGCCCATGAACTGGCCAAGCGTGGCGCGGGCGCACATGTCACTCTCATCGACGAGGAGAGGGACGCGCCCTACGACAGGACCTTCTGTTCCAAGCAATATCTCGCCGGGAAGAAGGACCGCCCCGGCGTGGCCATGGCCGAGGCCGAGTTCCTGCGCCAAAGCGGCGTGACGCTGCGCAGTGGCGAGCAGGTCCTGTCCATCGACGCGGAGGCCAAAACCCTCTCGCTGAAGAGCGGAACCTTGCCTTACGACGCGCTGGTGATCGCCAGCGGCGCCGCGCCGAAGCGAGCAGACACGTCGGGTTTCGAGCGCGAAAACGTTTATGTGCTCCGCAGCCTCGCGGATGCCGATGCGATCATTGCACAAGCGCGGGAGGGTCGAACGGCCCTGATCGTCGGCTCCAGCTTCATCGGGCTGGAGGCGGCCGCTTCGCTGCGCGCCCGCAAGGTCGAAGTCCATGTGGTCGCGCCTGGCGACATCCCGCTGCGCAAGGTGTTGGGCGCGGATGTCGGGCGGATGGTTCGCGCCCTTCATGAAGAGAACGGTGTCCGTTTCCATCAGGGGAAGGTCCACTCCTATGATGGGCGCACCGCCGTTCTGGAAGACGGCATTCGCCTTGACGTGGATTTCGTGGTGCTCGGCCTCGGCGTCGCGCCGCGCGTCGATCTGGCATCGGCCGCCGGGCTCGAACTGGCTTCGGACGAGGAAGGAGGCGGCATTCGGGTGGATTCCAATCTTCGCACATCCGCATCCAGCATCTTCGCGGCCGGCGACGTCGCCAACCTTCCGGCGCGTGCCGGGCAGGGACGCCAGCGGATCGAACACTGGGTTCATGCCCAGCGCCAAGGCCAGCACGTCGCCCGCGTCCTGCTCGGACACAGCGAGCCTTTCGAGGACGTACCGTTCTTCTGGAGCGCGCATTTCGGCACCAGCCTTCGCTATGTCGGCCATGCCGAGGAGATCGCGGAGGCCGAATTGGACGGCTCGACGTCCGACAAGAATTTCGCCTTGCGCCTGACGGACAATCGAGGCGGCCAAGCCATCGTGACCTGCAAACGAGATAAGGCGGCCCTGGAGGTGGAAGCGGACTGGGAGCGTTAAGGTCTCTAGGTGCGATACCCCGAGACACCCGACGGCCGATATTTCGTGGTACGGGGTCGCCTTTGGCGCCTGTCCAACCCCGTTCTGTCAGGCGACAAACGGGACGCTCTCGTCAAGAACCTCATGGCGGCTCGCCGCGCGGTGGCGCTGAGCCGGCGTAAAGGGGACGGCGACGGTCTTGCCGACGCGCGGGAGGCAGTGGATAGGGCCAAAAGGGCCTTGGGCGAGCGCGGGCCGGTCTGGTGGTCCGATGGTGCGCCGGATCTGAATCGGCGGCTCGTGCGCAATACGCCTTACGCCGATTGGTATGCCAGCCTCGAAAGCGAACAGGACGGTGCGCGGGACAGAACCGAACCGGGCGATACGCCGGAGGTTTGACGCCGATTCGATGCGAATTTGTCTGCGCATTGAGCCCAATGGTTGGGTATCACGCTGGCCCTGCCATCCGGCTATGCTACAGTTGCCTGCCGGATTCGCGTCCGGTAGAGGGCCGCGCGGGGGGGTCGCGCGGTGGGGAAGGAGTCGCCACGCTGGTAGTCGAGATCGCACCTGTCAGCCGTTCGTCCAAGCGACGCTCCTTGAGATTGCACGGCTCCATCGCGCAGGAGATCGGCACTGCCATTGTGACCGGGCGGTACCAGCCGAACGACCTTCTCCCGAACGAAGTCACCTTTTCCGAAAAGCTTCAGGTCTCGCGCACGGCCTATCGCGAGGCGGTGCGTATTCTTGCTGCCAAGGGGCTCGTGACGAGCCGCCCGAAGGCCGGCACCCGCATCAGCCCGCGCCGGAGCTGGCACGTTCTGGACCCCGACGTCCTGCGCTGGATTTTCGAGAACGGTGCGCCGGACCCGGCCTTCCTCCAGGAACTGTTCGAGCTGCGACAGATCGTCGAGCCGGCGGCGGCCGCGCTCGCCGCCGAGCGACGCACGGCCGAAGATCTCGACGAGCTTCGAGCGGCGCTGGACGGCATGGAGCGTCATGGTCTCGCGGTGGAAGACGGGCGCGAGGCCGATCGCCTGTTTCACGAGGTGATCCTGCGCGCGACCGGAAACGGAGCCCTCGGCACGCTGGCGCCGGGCATCGCTTCGGCCGTGCGTTGGACGACCTTGTTCAAGGCCCGTGACGGCCGGATGCCCCGCGATCCTCTGCCCGAGCATGTGAGCGTTTTCCAGGCGATCGAGCAGGGCGATGCCGCAAAGGCGCGCCGCGCCATGGGCGAGCTTGTCGGCCTAGCGCTCCACGATATCGGCGCGATTGAGAACAGCCAGACCTGACAGAGGGGCGACTTGAGCGCTTGGCCACGGTCGGGGAGGGACTCTTTCGATGGTTGCAAACCCGCGCCTCGAATGGCCGAGGGCATCGACGATACGCGCTGTCTGAGTCGAGCACGTAGAAGCAGTCAGTTAATCTCACAAATCGTTTAGCCGGCTGAAAGTCGATTGAAACACGCCCATAATATCGCGCGCCATGATTCGAATGGTTATGCCGACTTGGACAGGCGCACCACTTCAGCATCCCGTTAAATCGTGGGGTTCCCGCAACATTGGAAAGCCGAAGCCTCTCGATTCCATTTCGAAGGGCTTCGGAGCCTTGCGTTTAACGCTCGCTTCCGATCGGATGCTAAGGCACCATTGGTAATTCGGCGAGGAGGGATGCCGCGGAGCGGCGCGCCGGGTTGCAGGACGTGAAGCGGGGACATCCACATGACATTGCGCACCGTCTTCCTGGCGTTTGGCGCCAGCGTACCGGCTTTATCCTTGGCGCATGGGGCGGACGTCACTGTCATGCCACAAGTGGAACCGGCGGATTATGTCCGGGTCTGCGACGTCTATGGCGCGGGATTTCTCTTCATTCCGGGAACGCAGACCTGCTTCAGCTTCGGCGGCTATCTCCGCTTCGACACGATCGTCGCCGGCAGCCCGGCGCGCAATCTGGAAGGGGACGATTACGAAGCCTCGACCAGCGTGCGTACGCGCTTGAACTTCGACATTCGGGAAGAAACGGAATGGGGGACGCTGCGCGCCTACGCGCGTCTTCAGAACACCAATCTGTCCGGCACCGGAAATACGGTCGCGATGGATCAGGGATTCGTACAGCTTGGTGGTCTTCTCGCGGGCTACCGCGATTCCCTTTGGTCATCCGACATCGGCGGGATCGAAGACGGGCTGCTGACGGACACCGACCTCGTGGTTGGTGACTTCAACACCAATCAGGTGTCCTACACCTTCGCCGGAGGGGGCTTCTCGGCGACGCTGGGGCTGGAGGACGATTCTACCGGCGACATCAAGCCCGATATCCACGCCAAGCTCGTCTATTCCGGCGCCTGGGGCGGGGCCTACCTGTCGGCCGTTTATGACGAAACGTTCAATCAGGAAGACGCCGCCCGCGCCATCGGCTTGGATCCGTTCCTGTATCAGGGTTTGGAGTATTATCCGCTCTTCCTGCCCAATCTGCCCACCCGGCTTCAGGATGGTTCTCACGACGCCTTCGCTTTGAAGGGCGGTGTTCTGTTCAAGAACGTTATAGCGCCCGACTCGTCGCTGAAGATCGAAGGGCATTATGCGTTCGACCCGACCGTCTACGCCTCGATCGCCGGGCTTGCGACGACCAGCACATTCGCGGCCAACAACCCGACGGTTCTGAACCCGGAGCCTGGCTCTGTCCCGATCTTCCTCGAATATGCCGTGGGCGCGGGCTACGCGCAGAAGGTCGGACAGGTCGGTTTGGCCGTCTCGGGTCAGTTCGGCCGGACGTTCGACACCGGCTTCTTCGGCACCTTGCCCGATGGACGCTTCGGCACGCTCACGAGCCGAGGAGATTATTACGCCCTGGTTGGCAATCTCGGCTACCAGATCACGTCCAAAATGGCCTCCCTCTTGGAGGTCTCATACCGCAATGTCGACTTCGACCGCGTGGGGCAGGTGGACCAGACGAGCGGCTTCCTGCGCCTTCAGCGCGATTTCTGATCCTTCGGCCGATGTCAAACTGACGATGCCGCGCCCTCTCGGGGCGCGGCCTCCTGGAACATCTGCTTCTCAGGCGCTCAGCCGCTCCCATTCGTCATCGCGTCCGACGTGACGCGAGGGGGAGGGCCGCGACGATTCCGCCACCGGCCGGATCACGGCTTCACGTTCGGCGGCCGGTGATGGAACCGTAGCAGCGGTGGATGCGAGCTTGAAATAGTCGGTTTGGACGTTCAGCCGCTGCGCTTCGTTCGACAATTGCTCGGCCGTCGCCGCCATCTCACCGGCCGCACCGGCATTGGCCTGCGTGACCTGATCCAACTGCCCGATCGCCTGATTGATCTGCTCGATGCCGATCGACTGCTCGCGGCAGGCCGCCGAGATTTCCGAGACCAGCTCCGCCGTTCTGCGGATGTCCGGCACCAGACGCTGAAGACGCGAACCGGCGTCCTCGGCCACGACCAGCGTGCGCGTGGACAGATTGCCGATCTCGGTCGCGGTGCTCTGAGAGCGCTCCGCCAGCTTGCGCACTTCGGAAGCCACCACCGCAAAGCCCTTGCCATGCTGCCCGGCGCGGGCCGCTTCGATGGCGGCGTTCAGCGCCAGAAGGTCGGTTTGACGTGCGATCTCCTGCACCAGAGCGATCTTTTCGGCGATCTCGCGCATGGCCTGTGTGGACTTCGCGACGGCTTCACCCGTTGTCCCGGCGTGTTCGGCGGCTTGGGCGGCGATCTTTTCCGTGGTGGACGCGTTGTCGGCGTTCTGACGAATATTGGCGGTCATCTGCTCGATCGCCGCCGAGGCCTGTTCCGACGCGGCAGCCTGCTCGGTGGAGCCGGAGGAGAGTTGCTGGGCCGTCATCGAGGAATTGGCCGCTCCGGAGGAGACCTGCGACGCCGTTTCCCGGATTTGTCCGACCGTCGACGCAAGCCTCTTGGCCATCGCCGCGGCCGCATTCTGAAGGTCACCGATCTCGTCTTTACTGCGAGTCGCCTCGACCGAACGGCTCAGATCGCCGCCGGCCATACGGCTGAACGCATCCTGCAGGATATTCAGCGGCCGGAACATCCGTCCCGTCACGTAGAAAATTCCGAGCGCGGCCACGACTGCAATCGCCAGATTGGTCAGCGCCATCGTGTAGAACATGGTGTTGATGCCTGCGATATAGGCGGCTCGGTCGAGCCCGACCAGAAGGAGGCCAAGCGTCTTGCCGGAGGCGTCCTTGATGGGATCGTAGGCGACGTAATAGTCTTTTCCGAGTATCTGCGCTTCGCCCCGGAACGGCTGTCCGCCGATCAAACTGATGTTCGTGGCTCCGGCCGATGTCAGCTTTGTGCCCGTTGCGCGCGTCCCGTCGGCATTGCGAAGGTTGGTGGCGATGCGTGTATCGCCCATGAAGACCGTCGCCGCGCCTCCCAACATGTCTGCGATCTCATCGACGATGCTCGTATCGCCGTTCAGGGTCCGGGAGCCGAGCTTCAACTCTCCATTTTCGGCGGTGAAGGTTTCGTTCCGGGGATTGAGCGTCTTCCAGGCCACCCGCATGTTGGACGAGAGCCGCGCCTCGGACTTGTGACCGGCGTCCGTGATCGCGGTCTGGTAAGATTGCCAGATGTTGACGACCGATACGAGAAGAGCCACTGAAAGTGCTAAACAAACAACTTTGGCGCGAACAGACATTCGCATAGTCTTACCGTGCACGTCACACCTCTCCGGGCTCACGAACTCACGAGCGTTCATGGGCCTATAATAAGGCAACGGCTAGATGGTTCGGCCCAGAACTGGAGCATCAGGCCGAAAGTGGTTTCTATACTGAAGAAGGTATGAAACGTTTGTCCGAACGGGGCTGATACCCCCCGTCGCGATGATCCGCCATGCGATCAAAGCGGTCATATCCTTGCTCGAACGCTATTCGTCATTCGATGCAAACGGTCCGGCGTATCGCATCTTGCCCCGCGCCGAAGCGCTCCGATCTGCCAGGGCATCGCAAGCGTTTCCGAGGAAACAAGCTCAGCAAGCTACCAATCGCGATTGTCACCCCAAGAGGGAAGCACTGCTACATTTTAAAGGGGAATGATCGGATATGATGGATCGCGTGATGGCGCTTCATGGCGGAGAGGATGGGAGGAACCCCCATCGAAACGCCCAACCCGTTGACGGGGCTAAGGAAGTCCGCGCCTCGGCGACGGGCGCCTGGGTACGCTGATGGGTACGGCAGGCCTCCTGCGCTGTCAACAATCTGGCGCGGCACTCGCCCGCCGCCGGCGAAGCCGACGCAAGGATTCAGAGCACCGGAGCGGCCCGTGGGCGCGGGAATCTCGAGCGCGAGATCGGTTCTTGGGGTAGCCGTAGGAGCGACGCCGAAGGTCGGTGCGGGACCGACCGCCCCCGACGAGCGCACCACATTCCCAACAGGGCGTCCCCCACCCCACTGGCCTCAGGCGGGACGCTGCTCGGTGCGAGAGGAACGCGAACGGGGCGGACGTATCCAACGCCGTTTCGGTGGGTGGACTGTTCTGGCGGCTCGCAGGCGAGCCACCTGAACGACTAAGAGAGGTCGGGTGGTACTTTCCTGCCTCGTGGATGCAACGTCGCTCTCAGGGGCCTCCCTGCGAGCCGCGAGAGCGATGAAACCTTCCTGAGCGGCATCCGGCCACCCCGACGAGTCCTTGCGGCGGCAGGGCGCAGGGCGGGTGTTTTAGACCCCCGCCAGACTGCGCTTGCCTATCCCCCGAACGGCGAACCGCCCGGCGAGGTTTCCGTCCGCCGCCCCGGGTTCAACGGACACGGCGGTGAGGAGCCGGCGGCCCCGCACGCGCCAGTCCGACAGGCAGCGTTCCGGGCCGCGGTCGGCTTCAAGGAACAGGCGCCGCCACGCGGACATGTCGTCATCGGCGAGCGTGACGAAAACGGCTTGGAGCGCGTCGTCGGTCGCGATTGTCAGGTCCCGACCGAGAACGGCGCACCACGGCTCGCCGGGCTGTCGGACGCGTCGCCAAGGGAGGCCGGAGGTAGTGGCCGCCGCTTCACTGGTAGCGGCCGTCCACGCGCGTAGCCGATCGTCGTATGTCACCCACTCGGACGCGGCTCGCCCAGCGGCGCGCTCACGTACGTACCGCCGGAGCGCGATCGCCTCGCGGCGGGATGCGAGGGCGCTGGTCGCGCCGGTCACGAGGGCCGCCGCTTGTAGTCGTCGGCCGGGGCTGAGGTGTCGGGTTGCGCGACGACGGTGGCGGCCCTGGGGTCACGCTCGAGTTCGCGGGAACCGAACTTCCGGAACTCGTGGAGGGACGCCACCACCTCTTCGCGCTCGGCCTTCACGAGGTCCGCGCGCTGGTCGTCGTCGAGGAACGAGGCGACGAACGCTCGGAGCGGCGGGTCCAGCTTGCGCAGCGCGGCCACGTCGCCGGCGGCTGCGGACAGGAGGAGGTCGGCCTCGCGGGTCTCCGACCGGACGGCTCGAAGTTTCGTCGCGGTATCGGCGACGGAACCCGACTCGGCCGCCCAGGCTGCCGCGACGGCGGGCGGCGGCTCGTAGCCGTTGAGGCCGACGCCCTGGCGTTGGCATTCGAGCCAGAGGCGGCCGGCCGCCTCCGGGGGCCACGGGCCTTCCAACTCCAAGCGGCCCGACCAGTCTTCCGCGGCCTTCGCCGCGAGGGCGCGCAACGCGGCATCGGACACGGGACCGTGCAGGTCCACCTGGTCGCCCTGATCGAGCAGACGCGAGCGCCCGCCGAGGCCGACCCGCACCCCGGCCGGAGATTCCGACACGTCGCTGAAGCCGCGACGGCGCCAGCGGTCGGCGAGGGTGACGGCCTCCTCCTCGGGCATGGCTGATTTCCGGCGGGACGTGCCTGGCTTCGACGCGGCGGCGGTGCGCGACAAGTGGTCGACGCCATAGCCGGTGGCCTCGGAGATGGTGGACGCTAGGGCGGCGGCGTCCGCGCTGTGCGGTCCCCACATCGTCACGGTCCCGCTCTCGTCGTCCGTTTCGACCCAGGCGCCGTCACGGAGAAGCGCGCGGGTGCGGCGCGGGTCTCGGACATCGACCATGTAGAGGGCGGCGGCTGTGTCGGGCGGCAGGATCAGGTCGGGGAAGCGGTCGCGCAAAAGGCCGGCCTTGTAGTCCTGCTGGTGCGGCGCCCTTGTCTGGCGAGCGGGTGCGCGGGCGAACCCGCGTGCTTTCAATGCCATTTCCATCTCCAGTTTCGTGATTTCGTTTTCGAGCTTCCGGGTCGCTCGCATTCCGGCCACGACAGCCGATCGTCGGTCGTGCGACCGGCGCTTGCGGATCGCGGCCATGCGCTGCTCCCCGAGCTTGGGTTCCGGCTGGCGAGGGTCGCCGCGCGCGGCATAGGACCTTGGGTCCGCCCGGCGCCTGGAACCAGCCGCGCGCAAGTGGTCGTTCACGACGGCGGCGATGCGGGCGCGCTCCGCCGTCATCGCGTCGCCGCGTCCGCCTCCGCCCTTCCGGCCGCCGCTGTCAAAGAAGGCGGCAAGGGCCGCGTTCCGCTTGGACGCGAAGCCCGTCTCGGTCGTCGGGTCGAGCGCCCGCGTCGTGAGGAGGAGGTGCGCGTGGGGCTGGAGGTCGCCGTCGCTCGCCAGCGGGACGTGAACGGTGACGTCCACGATCGCGCCGGCCGCGACGTAGGGCGCGGCTATGTCGGCGAGGAAGGCGCGGTACTGGCTCGGCTTGAGGTCCCGGGGGATTGCGACCTGCGTCTCGCGCGCGGTCTGGGCGTCCTTCCGCTTCTCGGCGAGTTCCGCGCGGCTCCACAGGGCCTCGCGGTCGTGCGTCCAGGCCGGGGAGCTGGGCGGGGCCATAACGAATGAATCCAGGACGCCCTTCTTGCGACCGTAGTCCCATATGGCACCCGTCCGAGCGTCCGTCAGGCGCGTTGCCGCGCGGTACGCGGCAGCCGCGACGGCGGATCGTCCACGCGATCTCTGAACGACGGTGAAGCGTGTGGTGAGGAGGGCTTCGTGGGCCGGCAGGCTGGTCATCGATCGCCCGGGACGTCGAAGCCGAAGTCGTCGTCGCCTGGGCCGGCGGGTCCGAAGTCGTCTGCGCCATAGTCGAGGGCGGCGAGAGTCGCGGCCACGCTGTCCGCGTCCGCTCGACGCTGACCCTCCTCGCGACGGGTCCGCTCGCTCGCGCGGAGCCAGCCGTCGCGCTGCTCCGAGACGTAGTCCGCGAAGGCGTCGAGGTCTGCTCGGAGTGTCCCGCCGTCCGCCCTCGCGGCGCGCTGGAGCGCCATGGCGTGATGCCAGGCAGCGCGAGCGGATTCCTCGATCAGGCGATGTGCGCTTGGCATGTCGTCGTCCTCCTCGTCGCCGGCGGGGAGAAACTTGGCCCCGCAGGACCGCAGCGTTCGCAGAACGCTATAGCGCGCCCTTCGGGTTCTCCCGGTTTCCCCTTCCCGAGGGTTGGGCGCCGATTTGCACCGCGCAAGGCGACGCCAGAGCATGGATGTCAGGTGCTCCGCGTGGGGCGCCTCTGGGCCGCACGAAACCTACAAAAGCTGGCTGGTGGCCCTCTGCGGATCGAAAAACTCTTCCGCTCCGCTCGCGTGGATTCCGCCGGCGGATCGGCCGACCGGCGCAACGGGGAGGACACCGCATGACCCTCGATCTCTCGAAGCTGGCGCAACGGCGCGCAGCCCTCGAAAGCAAGCTCGCGCATGCGACCGCCGCCCTCCGGGATGCCGAGCGGCGCTCGGATACCCGGAGGAAGGTCGTGGCCGGTGCGGCCCTGCTGGCTGCCGTGCGCGAGGGCGTTGTCCCGTCCGGGACGTTGGCGGTCTTGGTCGGACGGATGACCGAGCGCGACGCCGCGCTCTTCGCCGACGTGGCAACGGGTTCGGTAGCCGAGTCCGAAGGAGCGCAGTCGTGAACTTCGCGGACCTCCTGGCCGACCCGCCCGACACCGATCTCGCGTGGCGCGCGGTGACGACGATCCTGCCGACGGACGGCGAGGAGACGGCCTTCTCCGCGGTCATGGGCGTCTTCTCGACGGCACTCTTCCTCGTCGCCGTCGCGTGGCTCGCCTACGCGACGATCATGATGCTACTCCGCGCAGCAGAGCGCGGAGAAACCCTGTCGCAGACGCAGAACGGGGGCGTGATCGCGCTGCGCGTGGTGATCGGGCTCGGGGCGCTCCTGCCGGTCGCTGGCGGCCTCTCGACCGTCCACTATGTCCTCCGCGACCTCGTCGCGCGGCCCGGCATCAACGTCGCGAACCTCGCGGCCGAACGCGCGGTCACGTTCGTGCCGCGCGACGGCCATCCCCTGTCACCGGTCTCCGCGGGCGGACGCGAACTCGTGCTTGCGGTCGTGGAGTCGGAGGTCTGCGCGCGGGCCTACGCTGCCAGCCGGGCGAACATGATGGCGGCCGGCGACGGCGGTGCCCGGCTGCCGCCGCCGGCCGGCACGGAGGTCGTCGCGCCAGGCGAGGCCGGCTGGTTCCCGTGGAGCGACGGGACGCCCGCGCGCACGACCGGCTACGCATGGGACTGGGGTCCCGCCTGCGGTTCCGTAACTCTCACCCGCGCCGAAGGGTTCGCGGACGGCGCCTTCGGCGACGCGCGTCGGCAGGCCGTCGCCGCAGTCGTGGAGAAGGTCCGGGGACTCGGGTTCGCGGATCGCCTCGCCGACGCCGTGAAGACGGCGGGCATTGCCGAGGTACCTGTGACGGGGACGGATGCCGAGGCGGCCTACGCCAGCCATGGAATGCTGAAGGCGGCCGTCGACGCCGAGCTTCGAGCCTCCGGCCTGCGGTACGACCGCGCCCTCTCCGAAGTCGCCTCGTCGCTGTCGGCGGGGGACGGCGACGGGCTGCGCGCGGAGGTCGTCCGCGACGTCCAGGAGCGCGGCTGGATCGCGCTGGGGTCTTACTACCGTGTCCTTGCCTACGCGTCCCTGTCGTCGTCCGAGGCCGTCGCCGAGCGGCCGGTCCGGAAACGCCCCGACCCTGAGGAGTGGGAGGCGCAGCGCGGAGCCGTGCGCAAGGCGCTCGCGCTGGTGGACTCGCAGGTGCAGCGCGAGAGCGCCGCCACCGTCCTCGCGACGGGCGAGGAGCTGACGGCCGACGCGGCCGAGGGCGGCGCCTTCCTCGCCTCGCTCGTCGCCACGGTGACGAATCCGGTGAACGACTTCTTGACGGGCTACTCGGGCTGGCGGGCCGATCCGGTCGGGGACCTCATGAACCTCGGCACCGTGCTCATGGTCTCGGGACAGGCGGCGTTCGCCCTCGCCCTCGCCGCGCAGGGCGCGTCCGACCTGTTCGGCGGGGTCGGGAGCGGCGTCCTCGAGTTCGTCATGACGCCCGGCTGGACGGTGATCGGGATCGCCTGGATCGGGGGCGCGCTCCTAACCTACGTCCTGCCCCTCGTCCCGTTCCTGTTCCTGACCTTCGCCGCGGCTACGTGGGCGTGGGAGGTCGTCAAGGCGGGCATCGCGGTCGTGGTCTGGGCGCTACTCCACGTCCGCGTGGACGAACCCGACCTGATCGGGCAGGCGCAGAAGCAGGGTTACGTCAGCCTGCTCATCGGGGTCATGCTCCGCCCGGCCATCACCGTCGCCAGCTTCGTGGCGCTGCACATGATGAACGTGACGGTGCTGAACCTCTTCCTGTCATCCTACAACATCGCGTTCAAGGCCAGCCAGGTTGGCTTCAACCTCGGGGCGACGGGGCTGGTCGTCAGCGTCGGCGTGATGGTCTACGCCCAATGGACCTTGGTCCTGTGGTCCTACAAGCTCCTGACGACGATGCCTGCGAAGATCGCCGAGTTCCTGGGCTTCTCAGCGACCGCATGGGGCGACGACGACGCCGGGTCGTCGGTCGTCGGCGGGGTCACAGCCGGGCACCGCCACATGCCCCGCATGGCGAAGGGCGGAGCGAGTTCCAGAAAGGACGACGACGGGGGCAAGGGCGCCAAGGCGGGCGCCACGGCGCTGGGCGCGAGCGCCGGCGGAGCGCTGCGGGCGGCGGCCGCCGGGACTGGCGACAAGTCGGGCGGGTGACCGAAGGCCGGCGCGGAGGTTCCGCGCCGGTCAGACGTACATCGCGCGGTAGATGGCGAACACCACGAGAGGGAAGCCGATCCACCACAGGACGGCCGCCGCGCGCAGGAGGAGGCCGACGAGGACGCGGGCGACGGGGTTCCTGATGACGAGCGTTCCGTGCATGTCCGATCTCCTCTCGATGTCTGGCCGTCTCGGCGACCGTTCCGGCCTCTCGACGCGGCATCTTGGACGGGGGTAGCTGCCTCGCCCGGCACGGGCGACGCTCGCGCTTGGGCATCGGCGTCCCCGCCCGAGCATGCCGTAGAGGCGTTACGGAACGGCGTCTAGGCGGACTTGGATTCGATCGGATCGGGCTTGCGGACGGCGGCGCGGCGCTCGTGCCGGGACAGGGTCTGGGCTTCGGCGGTGTAGTGCCAGAGCGCGAGGCCGCCGACGAGCCACCAGCCGGACTCCATCGCGCGATCGAGGTTGCCCGACCAGAACAGGAGGCCGCCGTAAACGAGCGCGGCGGCCCCGCCGAGGTAGCCCGCGGCGAGGACGAGGCGCCGCGTCCAAGGGCGGCGGTGGAGGGCGTTGGTCAGGACGATCGGTAGCATGGGGGGCCTCCTTGGTGGTCGGGAGACCAGCGTGAGGCCCCGCCGATGCGGCGTCCAGGTCAGGCTGCCGCGAGCGTCGGGTGCAGGTGCAGGATGTGCCAAGCACCCGCCTCCGCGAGCGACATGGCGTGGCCGGAGGTCTGGGCCAGGAGATCGAAGAGGACCACTCCGCCGGGGCCGCGCACCGTCGCCCGCCATGCCCCGCCCTCCGGGTCGACGTAGAGCGTCATCCGCTCGTCGGACTCCTCGTCCTCGATCGCGGTGTCGATGCCGTGGACCGCGTTGCTCCACTGGTTGCCGTCCAGCATCCACGTGCCGAGGCGCACGTCGCGTCGGACGGGCACCCCGACCACCTCCGCCGTTTCCTCGGGATCGACGCGGACGTAGCCGACGCTCGCGCGACGCCACCGCGCCACGGCCAGATGTGCGATCTCGGCCATGCTACCGCCCCGCCGGAGCGTAGGAAGGGTCCGCCGCACGGACGATGGCGCGCTGCCGGTCGTCCAACCGCGCCCAGGCCGCCGAAGGGGTGTCGTAGCCCGTGCCGGCGAGCCGATCGTGGCGATCGAGCGCGAGGCAGAGCGTCAGCCATTCGGACGTCGATGCCTTCTCGTAGTCATCGATCGACTTGTCGCCCGCCTTGATCGCGGCGAGCGCCTTGGTCTCCATGTACATGATCCGGTCTCCGGAGGGACAGCCCCTCGCCGAGCCGCCGCGCTGCGCGGCGGCCGGGACAGGGGCGGGCAGAACGCCCACCGCCTCGTCAGCCCTTCGCGGCACGGTAGGCGTTCGACGCCGCGTCCGCCTCGCGGGCGATCTCGGGATGCCGCGCGCGGACCCGATCGGCCCCGTCGCTCGTGCCGCCCCACATGCCCCGGCCGTACTCGTCCATCGCCGTCCGCCACCAAGCCTGGCGCGTGCCGTCGAGAGCGATGTCGGTGTCGCCCAGCGGGATCGCCGCGCCGTGGGTCAGGACGAGGTAGAGCCGGGCCATCGCGCGGCCGGAAGAGCAGCCCGCCGTCCCGCCCGTGGCAAAGGTCAGAATCTGGTCGGCGACCGTACCGGACTTCTGGCCTACGGTCTGGAGGTCCAAGGCGTGGCGGATCGCGCCCGCGCGGACGCGCGGGTGCATTGCAGTCTCGATGTCCATGGGTCTCTCCGGGAAACCGCTCCCCACCAAGGCGCCGAGGGTGACGGCGGCTTGGTGGAGGGCGGCGGGCCGTGGCCCGCCGGGTGCGCCGTCAGATAGGGAGGGACTTGTCGAGCGCGTCGTACTCAGCGAGAGCCGACTCGAAGTCGGCGGGGCGTCCCTCGATCTGGGCGAGACGACGCAGGAGCAAGACGGCCTCAAAGTCGCCAGCGGTGCACTTCGCCGCTTCGCGGACGACGAGGCCGACAAGGTGCAGCACGTCAGGCGTAACGCCCTCACGGCGCACCTCTTCCGCCGCTTCGTCGCATCCCTCTTGAGCGGCGACCGCGTAGTCCTGTGGCTGGTAGTAAGGCTCGCCCGTCTCGATCGAGCCGCGCGCGAGCGAGAGGGTAGCGAGGACGAAAGCTTCGCTGACGGGCTTGCTCATCACGCAGCCTCTCCCGCCGCCTCGCTGCGGGCCGCGTAGACGCAGTCGCGCACAGTCAGGTCGCGGGATTCCACGCGCTGCCAGGAGGCGGGGGTGGCGACGATGGCGCGGGCGATCGCCAAGCCTTCCTCGCGGTCGTCGGGGTGCAGGGTCAGGAGGTGCCTGTAGAGGCTGCGCGCCCGAACCTGGAGCGATGCGTCTTCGGCATCCGCCGGGACGGACTTGGCGGGGTCTCCGGGCCGGCAGTAGCCCAGGCGGACGGCGTGCCGGAGAGCGGCCGCGAACTCCGCCGGGGTGCAGCCTTCGGCGATACGCGCCTTCCAAAGGCCCCAAATCTGGGCGCCGAGTTCCTCCACGGACAGGACGAGCGGCTCGTCCGTCAGGTCGTCGGTGAGCGGGCCGCCCACGTCTTCGTATCTTGTCATGATGCCTCCTGGGGAATGCGAGGGGTGCCGTCGTAGCCGTCCCTCTCCAGGCCGTCGCAATGCGCGGCGGCCGGGAGAAGGGCGGGCATGGTGCCCGCCCGGATCGTCAGGCGTCCTCGACCGCGAAGAACCGCTCGACCGTCTCGGCGTCGGCGTGCTGCTCCGCGAACTCGCGGGCCTCCTCGACGGTGACGGGGAGCAGGCCCTCGCCGCCCTGTAGGCCGCCGCTCACCCGCTCGGCCCAACGGGACCGCGCGCCGCCTTCCCCGGCGAGGAAGAAGCGGCCTCCCGACGTGCGGTAGAGCGTGGTGTCCTCGTACTCGAAGTCGCGGGGGTAGCCGCGTTCGTAGCGGCAGACTGCCTCGGCCTTGGTCGTGTCGTAGCGCAGGCCGCCGACGACCTTCTTGATGTCCATAGGGTGCCTCCTTGTGGCTGGTTCGAGGGTTCTGGCCGTCCCTCGCCGGGCCGCTCCTGATCACGGAGCGGTCGGGTGAGGGACGGGGTCAGGCTCCGCCCCGTCCCGTTGTCTCCAGCGCCGCCAGCGCCTCGGCCAGCACCGCACCGGGGTCGACGCCGAGGCGGTCGGCCTCCGCGGTGAGGCGGTCGGCCGGGTCCGCGGGGAGCCGCAGGAGGCGGGTCGTGGAGTGCCTGCGGCGGTAGCGGCGGCTGCGCTCCGCGTCGGTCATCGGGCGGTCGCCCAGCGGCCTCGCGCCCCGCCTCGTCGGTGTGTCGGTCGCCTCCTGCGTCACTGTATCCGTCTCCGTCACGTGATGTCGTTCGCCATGCTGCCGCCATCGGCCACAGTTGGTCAAGAGCACAAGGAAGTTCAGATGCGATTGGTAAACGACATTGAAATGTACACCGTCCGATAATCTCCCCGATATGTTCGATAAGAATTGTTGACAACAGTGGGATTAGGTCGATGTCCGCGCATGAATGCTTAAAGGACTCGCGTTCACGCAAGGATTAGGCGGAATAGCGGCGTGAATTACTATAGATCAACAAGGATTCGGGTAGGGTGCGCAGGCCGACGCACCGTGTCCGACGAAGGACTCGCAAGGATTCGAGGGGGAAGACGACGGGTCGAAAGGATTCGCCGCCCAGAGGACGGGAGACGGCTGTGAGCCTCCGTCGCGCGCGGCGTGGAGAACGAGGAGGACGCGTCCGAGGCTGAGCAGGTGAGAGGACCGGGCCGTGGACCACCCCTGCTTTTTTACTATACACCGAATTCCCCACCCCCCTCACGCCGCGGACTCCTCGTCCGGCCAGTTCGCGCGGACGGTTTTGCGGTCCATGCCGGACCGGCGCGCGATGCCCGAGACGGTGACCGCCTCCCCAGCCGCACGCGCGACCTCGATCGCCTCGCGGATCGCGTCGGCCGACCGGGAACGGCGAAGGCCGGCGGCGTAGCGTGCGCCGACCGCCTGACGGGCGGCGACGCCCTGCACGTCCCCGACGGCATCCGCGCAGGCGCCGCGGTCGCGCGATCCGTCCCGTCCAGCCCGCGACGGGTCCCAGTGGTCGGCGGCATAGGTGGCGACCCTGTAGAGGATCGCCTGGCCCTGCTTCGGATTGCTTGCGGCGGCGCTGACGTGCCCGACCAGCGCCCGGAACAGGCGCTCGGCGAGCGCGTCCCGGTCGCGGCGCAGGATCGCGCCCGCGTATTCGGCGTCAGCGGAATGATGCCACTCGCGCAGCGTCCCGAACGCTAGCGTCTGCGCGGCGGCGAAGAGGGCGTTCGAGGCCGTCCGCTCCATGCCGGACAAGGCGGCGGCCGAGTCCCGGATCATCCGGTCCCGCGACGTGGACGTGTCGACCCACCCCGCCCATTCAGACAGGCTGGGGAACATGGCCTCGTTCCAAATTTGGACCGACCAGAATGGGCTGAGCGGGCACTTGATCTTGTCAGGGTTCGAGAGGGCGCCCGGGTCGGCTCCGAGGGGCATCAGCGCCTTGGTGATCCCGGCATGCACGCCGCGCCACAGGGACATGATGTCCCGGCGGCAGCGTGCGTCCTTGTCCGAGAACCAGACGCCCTCGTTGTACGGCAGGAGCCAGAGGAGGTGCGGGCGCTCGATCTGCCCCGCCTCGTCCTCAAACCCCACCGCGACGGACGGCAGGCACGGCAGCGAGAGGTCCGCGACCTCCTGACGGAGCGCGGCCCACGAGGGGAACACGTGGTCGAGGTCGATCCGGAAGACGGATCGAACGGCAGGGTTGAGGTGAACGTAGGGTTCGTCCAGCCCAAAGACCTTCGCATCCGGCGTCCAGACCGCGCCCTTGTCGCGACCGACGCGCATCCGGCTCGTCCGCGGCGTCGCATGCACGATCCGCCGGAGGACGTGGCTCGCCTCCGAACGCAAGCCCCGCTCCGTGAACGGGGCGTGGTGCCGACCGGCGACGGTGCCGCCGAAGTGCTCGAAGCCAACCGCGAGGCGGCGGTGGATCAGGTCGCGCCGTGACTGGGCCGACGCCACGAAGATTTCCGCGCCGGGCTTAAGGGGGCCGCGCGAGGGCTGCTTCCAGTCGTTCCTGATCTCGCGGACCCAGGCTTCCTCATCCCAGCGCGTCTCGAACTCGCGGACGGAGGCGGGAAGCGGGACGGACCCAAATTGTTGACACGCGATTTGGACAGAGTGGTGCGTCGGGGAGGCTGGGGGGTATCCCAGCCCGCAGGTCAAACGTGTGCCGCCAACAGATTGACGGCATCCAGCATGGACGCCATGATTCTCTCGCCTCTATGGACCCCCGCCGAGCGCCTGGCAGCGCGATGACGCGGGGGTATCCATTTCAGGCTGTCGCCGGTGCTCGCGGGCGTCAAGCGCGGATGTGGTGGCGCTCGTCACGTCGATCACGTCCGCGCCGGGGTCGCGACAATGCGAACGATCCGGGCAACTCGCGGTAGGGGCCACCGTGCCAGGATGGCGGCTCCACCTGACAGGAGCCTCCATGCGCCTTGCCGCCGTTCTTCCCCTCGTCGCCCTTCTCGCGTTGTCGTCCACCGCGGCCGTCGCCGGCCCCGACATCGATCACGCCACGAAGGTAGGGGCTGCGCGCGGCGTCGAGCGCTTCGGGGACATATACCGTGAGGGTGGGATCAGCGCGGCCGCGGATGCCGTCCGGGCCTGCTATCGGTCGCCCGAGGCCAAGCGCGGGGCCGAGGGACTGGCGGAGTGCGCCGCACTCGATGTCGCGGCATCGGTCGCCGACCTCCAAGCCAGGATGACGCTGCGCGTGCCCCCATACCCCTTCTTCGCGGGCGCCGCGATGGAGAGCCGGGTCTCCGCCGGGCTCAAGGCCGCCAAGCTGCCGAGGTCGGCCCGCGCAAGCCTAGACCGTGCCATCCTGGCGGCGATGGAAGGGCCGGAGGCGGGGTCGGCGGACGATGACTACATGGACGAGGAACCGCCCCGACCGGGCGCCCGGGCGGAAGACGTAACGGATTCATTCGTGACGAGCTTGGGTGGAAGAACGAACCCGCTTCCGCGGGAAGGGCGGCGGCTTCGTCGTCGGCGGACTGATACGAGCGCGCTGCGCTGATTGAGCGTTGCCCTGTGCGGGCGGACGATACCGGCTCCTTCACCTGGACGGAGCCTTCCCATGACGACCTTCATCATTCCCGCCGCCTCGGTCAGTCCCTTGCGTCAGCGCCTGATCGCCGACATGACGATGCGGCGCTTCTCGGCCGAGACGCAGCGCAACTACCTGCGCGACGTCGGACGTCTCGCCTCGTTCCTCGGGCGCTCGCCCGACACCGCTACGCCTGAGGACCTGCGCCGCTTGCAGATCGCCCTCCAGGAGGCCGGTCTCGGCGTGCCGACGATGAACGCGGTCGTCTCGGCGCTGCGCTTCTTCTTCGTCCACACAATCGACCGGCCCGATCTCGCCCGCAAGCTGGTTCGGCTGCGCTATCCCCGCAGCCTGCCCGATGTCCTGAGCCCGGACGAGGTCCGCCGGCTGCTGGGCGCCACCGTGTGCCTGAAGCATCTGGCGGCGCTCTCGGTCGCCTACGGGGCGGGCCTGCGCGCCGCGGAGGTCGCGAGCCTGAAGGTCGGCGACATCGACTCCACCCGCATGCTCCTGCGCGTCGAACGTGGCAAGGGCGGGCGCGACCGCAACGCCATGCTCTCCGCCGATCTTCTCGCCCTCCTGCGCGAGTGGTGGGTCGAGGGACACCGGCAGGGCGTTCTTCATCGCGAGGGCTGGCTGTTCCCCGGGCAGAGCTGGGATCGACCGATCTCCACCCGCCAGATCCACCGCGTCGTGGCCGAGGCGGCTCGGGCCGCCGAGATCTCCAAGCGCGTCGGGCCGCACACGCTGCGCCATTCCTTCGCCACGCACCTCCTGGAGGACGGCGTCGACATCCGCGTCATCCAGGTCCTGCTCGGCCACGCCAAGCTCGACACCACCGCGCTCTACGCCAAGGTCGCCCTGCGCACGGTGCGGGCCGTCGTCAGCCCGCTCGACCGGCTGGCCCTGGTTCCCCGAGAGGAGGCTTCGCCCGGCTGAGCCGATGGGCGCCTCGATCGAGGTCGCCGACATCCTGCGCGTCGCCGGGCCTGCGTTCCGGGTGAGCCGCGCCGGGCACATAAGTCTGGCGGAGCTGAAGGTCATGGCGGCGATCGAGCATTGTCGCACCGCCGCACTCGGCGGCCATGTCGAGGGCTGCGACGACTGCGGCCATCTGCGGATCGCCTACAACTCCTGCCGCAACCGGCACTGTCCGCGGTGCCAGGGCGCGGCGGCGCGCGACTGGCTGGCCGAGCGACAGGCCGACCTCCTGCCGGTCGGATACTTCCACGTCGTCTTCACCCTGCCCGCCGAGATCGGGGCTGTGGCTTTCCAGAACAAAGCCGCCGTCTACGACCTCCTGTTCCGCGCCTCGACACAGGCGATGACGACGATCGCAGCCGATCCGAAGCACCTCGGCGCCCGCATCGGCCTCACCGCCGTGCTCCACACCTGGGGCTCGGCGATGACCCATCATCCGCACATCCACATGATCGTGCCCGGCGGCGGCCTGTCGCCGGACGGGACGGGCTGGATCGCCTCGCGTCCCGCATTCCTCCTGCCGGTGCGCGTGCTCGGGGCCCTGTTCCGACGGCTGTTCCTCGAAGGGCTCGCCGCCCTCCACAAGACGGCCAAGCTCGCCTTCCACGGCGCGCTCGCCCATCTCACAGACCCACGCGCCTTCGCCCGCCATCTCGCCCCGGTGCGTCGCAAACGCTGGGTCGTCTACGCCAAGCCGCCCTTCGCGGGGCCAGAGGCCGTCCTGGCCTACCTGTCGCGCTACACTCACCGCGTCGCCATCTCGTCCCGGCGCATCACCGCGTTCGACGGCCGCACCGTCACCTTCCGCGTCAAGGACTACCGCCAGGACGGCGCCGCCCGCCACCGCACCCTGACGCTGGAGGCGGGCGAGTTCATCCGCCGCTTCCTCCTCCACGTCCTGCCCCGCCGCTTCCATCGCATCCGGCACTACGGCTTCCTGACCGGGCCGAACCGCGAGGCCGGCCTCGATCGCATCCGCCAGCTTCTCGGCGCACCGCCTGCGCCCGATCCTACCACCGCAGCGCCGGACACGCCCGAGCCGCCCGAAATCCGGCCGCCTTGCCCGTGCTGCGGCGGAGCGATGCGCGTCGTCGGTACCCTCCTGCGATGGCGCCAGCCGCGAGGACCGCCGCCGCACCCGCCACCGCGCCGGGAGGGATCGCCATGACCCGGCATGGCATGACATCCGCATCCGCCGAGAGCCGCATGCTCCCGGGGAGGTTCGCGTACGGCCATCGTGTCGGCACGAGCTGCCGCCGGCCCGTGGTCGCAGGGTCAAAGGCCCGGTCGTCGGTGGCGGCGGCCGCCTCACGGGTCAACCTCGACCCACAAGTCGCCCCGCTCCCGGATTGCAGCTCCACGCCCCGGAACGCCCGTCAGCCCAAAATCCCATAGCGCACCGAACGGCATCCCGCGGGTTCGTTCTTCCGCGACTTTCGTACGCCTCGCGGCGCCCGAAACTCTTCAGGAAACCAGTCAGTCCGCTTCCGGATCAAAAGGACGCTGAAGCGGACATTATCTGACAACCGGGAGCCAAGCCCATAAAGCTACGAGCGTCGCCAGCAGCACGGGCGGGGTCAGAACAAGGCCGACCCGCATGTACGCGCCCCAGGTGATCCGCTGCCCCTTGCCCGCGAGGACGTGGAGCCACAGGAGGGTCGCGAGTGAGCCGATCGGCGTGAACTTCGGTCCGAGGTCGTTCCCGACGACGTTGGCGTAGACCATGAGCTCGCGGGTCAGGGGTGCCATGTCCGCCCGGTCGATAGCGAGCGCCCCGACGAGGGTCGCGGGCATGTTGTTCATGACGGAGGCGAGCGCCGCCACGACGAACCCCGTCCCGACGGTGGCGACGAACGTGCCTTGGGTCGCGAGCCAGCGCAGGACCCCCGCCGCGATGTCGGTCAGGCCAGCGTTCCCGAGGCCGTAGACGACGAGGTACATGCCGATCGAGAACAGGACGATCTGCCAAGGCGCGCCGCGCAGGACCTTCGGCAGGTCGATCACCGCACCGCGTCCGCCGGAGAACCACCGTCCCGCGAACGCCACGAGGACGAGGGAAGCGGCGCCGGTGACGAACGCGATCGGCACGCCGAGCGGCCCCGTCACGAAGTAGGCGACGAGCAGGAGCCCGAGGAGCGGGAACGCGGTGCGGAACACGGCCGGATCGCGGATCGCGCTGCCGGGCGCTTCAAGCCGGCGCATGTCGTAGGTTGCCGGGATGCCCTTCCGGAAGTACGCCCACAGAACGAGGAGCGTCGCCGCCAGCGAGACGAGGTTCACCGGCACCATGACCGCGGCGTAGCGGCCGAAGGACACGTCGAAGAAGTTCGCGGTGACGATGTTGACGAGGTTCGACACCACGAGTGGCAGGCTGGTCGTGTCGGCGACGAACCCGCAGGCGACGACGAAGGCGAGCGCCCCGGCGGGCGGGAAGTCGAGGCGCAGGAGGATGGCGAGCACGATCGGGGTGAGGAGCAGCGCGGCCCCGTCGTTCGCGAAGACGGCGGCGATGGCGGCGCCCAGAAGGACGACGAGCGGGAACAGCTGCCGCCCGTTGCCCCCGCCCCAACGGGCGACGTGGAGCGCGGCCCAGGCGAAGAACCCGGCCTCGTCGAGGACGAGCGAGATGACGATCAGCGCGACGAAAGTGAACGTCGCGTCCCACACGATCTCCCAGACCGTCCCGACATCGCCCCAGCCGACGACGCCGGTCGCCAGCGCGACCGCGGCGCCGGCGAGCGCCGACCATCCGATGCCGAGCCCCCGGGGCTGCCAGATGACGAGGACGAGGGTGGCGACGAAGATCGCGAGGGCGAGCATGGACGGTCCGGGGGAGAGAGGATCAGAGGGTGCGCTGGTTCACGCGCTCGGACAGCTTCTCCGCGCTCTCGACGCGCTCGGAGTAGCGATCCGTCAGGTAGTCCGAGCGACCGCGCACGAGGTGGGTGAACTTCACCAGTTCCTCGCAGACGTCGACGACGCGCTGGTAGAGGGCGGACGGCTTCATGCGTCCCGCCTCGTCGAACTCAAGGAACGCCTTCGGGACCGACGATTGGTTCGGGATCGTCACCATGCGCATCCAGCGGCCGAGGATGCGCATCTGGTTCACGGCGTTGAAGGACTGCGAGCCGCCCGACACCTCCATGACGGCCAGCGTCTTGCCCTGCGTCGGACGCTTGGCGCCGAGGGCCAGCGGGATCCAGTCGATCTGCGCCTTCATGATCCCGGTCATGGCGCCGTGGCGCTCCGGGCTGACCCAGACCATGCCCTCGGACCAGTCGGCGAGGTCGCGCAGCTCCTTCACCTTCGGATGGTCGGGTTCCGCCCCGTCGGGGAGAGGAAGGCCGCCGGGGTCGAACGTGCGCACCTCGCAGCCGAACCAGCGAAGCAGGCGACCGGCCTCCTCGGATAGGAGGCGGGAGTAGGACCGCTCGCGGATCGAGCCGTAGAGGACGAGGATGCGCGGCGGGTGCGTCGGGGCGCCGGGGCCGGCGAGCGCGTCCACGTCGATCGAGCGAAGCTGGTCGAGGTCCGCGGAGGGCAGGTCGAGGGCGGCGGGGTCCGTCATCGTCCGGTCTCCTTCCGCCATAGGACGGCCGAGGCCGAACACAGGCCCATGGCCTGCCGAGTCGCCAGCACCGCGGCGGGAGCCTCCGTCCGTTCGACGCGGCGGAAGCCGAGCGCCGCGAGGAAGGCCCGTTCCCCTGTAGTGAAGGCGAACGCGTCGGCCGCGCCCTGGTCGCGGCCGCGCTCCGTCAGGTCCGCCGTGATCGCGCCGCCGACGCCGCGCCCGCGGTGCTCGGGGACAACGGCGATGGACCGCAGGAGGACGGCCGCGCCGAGGGGTTCGAAGCCGCCGATCCCGACGAACTCGCCGTCCTCGGTGGCGTAGCGCAGGAACACCCGGCCCGGCTCCGCCACGTCCTCAGTCGGCAGCCCCGCCGCGGACAGGAGGCCAACGAGGCCGGCCGGATCGTCGACGGCGGTCGCGACGAGCGTCGGGATCATGTCCGGGAGCCTCCGACGGTCTCCCCGTCCTCCTTGGTGAACGTGGCGACGGGGTTGGCGAGGAGCGGCAGCACCGTCTCCGACGGGCGGCAGAGCGCGGCACCCCTGTCCGTCACGACGATCGGGCGGTTGATCAGGATCGGGTGCGCCATCATGGCGTCGAGGAGTGCGTCGTCGGACAGCGTCTGGTCCCCAAGGCCGAGTTCGGCGTAGGGCGTGCCCTTCTCGCGCAGGAGGTCGCGCGGGCGGATGCCCATGGCGTGGATCAGTTCGACCAGCCGCTCGCGGCTCGGAGGAGCCTTCAGGTACTCGACGACCTCCGGCTCCTCGCCGGACTGGCGGATCATCTCCAGCGTGTTGCGGGACGTGCCGCAGGCGGGGTTGTGGTAGATCGTGACGGTCACGAGCAGGTCTCCGACGGGCAGGAGGGGGCGAGGAGGTCGGCTCCGAGGTTCCCGCAGATCTCCGGGTTCCCCGAACAGCAGTCCTCCGTCAGGAAGGCGAGGAGCTGGCGCATGTCGTCGTAGCTCGCCGCGTAGAGGACGCGCCGTCCGTCCCGCCACGAGCGCAGGAGCTTGGCGCGCTCCAGCGTCGCGAGGTGGAAGCTCATGCGCGTCGGCGGGATGGACAGCGCCTCGGCGATCTCCCCGGACGGCATGCCGTTCGGGCCGGCCCGGACGAGCATCCGGAAGGCCGCGAGGCGGTCGGCATGGGCAAGGGCGGACAGGGCGGCAACGGCTGAGTCGTCGTTCATCCCTGTGATTATGCAAATATCGTTGTAACGTTCAAGGCTGATTGCCAACGAGCGCATGGGCCCATTGGCTACGCAGCTCTCGGAGCACACTAGTCAATCCGATCAACCGCCGATCTCGATGACCTTCCCGTACTTTGGAATGTCATGAGCATCGTGCGTTACGAGAAGCGCGGGAATGCGGCGCGTCGCGACCTCGCGGAACACCAATTCGCGGATCTCCGGTCGCAAGGCGGCATCGAGACGTGAGAAGGGTTCGTCGAGCAGGAGCAGCCGCGGCTCGCTAAGGAGCGTCCGCGCCAGCGACACGCGAGCCGCCTGGCCGCCGGACAGGGTCATGGGCGAGCGGTCGAAGGTTCCGGCGAGCCCGAGCCCCTCTAGCATGTCCTCCGCCATCGCCTTGCGGAGGCCACGCCCGCGCCGGACGGCAGGGATCGCGAAGGTGAGGTTGCGGCCGACGCTCATGTGCGGGAACAGGAGGGCGTCCTGGAACATCAAGCCGACGCCGCGCTTCTCGGGCGCAAGCGCGAGAAGATCCCGGCCGCCGAGGATCGCCTTGCCGGAGGCTGTGAAGATCGGGTCCAGGAAGCCTGCCAGAAGCGCGAACAGGCTCGACTTGCCGGAGCCGGACGGGCCACGAATGGTCAGGACGCTCCCGGCCTCGATCGCCGCGTCGATGTCCAGCAAGAGCCGCCCGCGCAGCGAGATGCGGACCGCTTCAAGCTCGAGGTTCCCATCGCCCGCGGCCATCGTCACGTGGCCCGTCCCGGTTTCGTGGCGAAGACCATGGGGACGCTGCCGGCCAAGATGAACACGATCGTCGGCAGCAGCGTCTGGAGCAACGCATAGGTGCCGACGATGCGCGGGTTGCCGCCCGACGAGAGCGCCACGGCTTCCGTCGTGATCGTTGGGAAGCGTCCGGCGCCGATGAGGAGGGTGGGCAGGTACTGGCCGACCGAGACGGAGAAGCCGACGGCGAAGGCGGTGGCCAGCGCCGCGGCCAGCATCGGCAGCCGGACGCGCAGGAGCGAGCGTAGGCGCGACGTCCCGAGACCCGCCGCGACCCGTTCGTAGCGTGGATCGAGCGCATACCAGGGCGCCGCCAGCGCGAGCGTCACATAGGGCACGACGAAGACGAGATGCGTCGCGACGAGAAGCGAAAGGGACGCCTCGGCCCTCAGCGACAGGACGAGGATCTGAAGGCCGAACAGGAATGCGACCTGCGGCACGACGAGCGGCAGGTAGATCAGCCCGGCCATCACCCGGGGCAGTCGGATGTCGTCCCCGCGCTGGCTCCGGCGGTGGGATTCGAGAAGGGCGACGACGAGGACGAGCGCGATCAGGGCCGATGTCGCGGCGACGGCAAGAGTGGTGATCAACGGGCCCGACGCGCTGGACCAGGCCCGGAGCCAGGTCGTTCCCGACAGCTTGGCGGGAAGAAGGTCGGGGAACTGCCAGAGCCCGGCAGCAGACCAGAGCGCCAGAACGACGAGACCGGCGCCGACCGTCGACAAGGCAAGGCCGACGATGCCCGCGGCCGCGAACCGGACCGCTCCGTCCGCTTGTCCGCGCCGTCCCGAGTTCCCGAGGATCGCCATCGCCATTCCGGCCGCCCGCTCGACCGCGAGCCAGGCGGCCACCACGGCGAGGGTCACGCCGAGTTGCAGGATCGCACCTGCGGACGCGAGGAAACGGAAGGACAGGTCGGGATCCGACATCCAGCGAACGAGACGCACGGCGAGCGTCGGCGGGAGGGAGGGGCCGAGGATCAAGGCGACGTCGACGACCGAGGAACCGTATGCCGCGACCGCCAGGACGGGCAGTCGGATCTGACGGTAGACGCCCGGCCAGACGCAGGTGAGGAAGCCGGCGACACGCCCGTACCCCAGTGACCGAGCCACCATCATCCGGCGTTCGGGATCGACCTGCGGCAAGGCGGCGATGGCGACGAGGAGCAGGAAGGGCAGTTCCTTGGCGACAAGGCCGGACATGAGCGCTAGTCCCCAGGGATCGCCGACGATGAGAAGGTCCGGTGGGCGGTCGAGGCCGAACGGGCCGGCGACGGCCCGCATGAACAGTCCCGAGGGCGCGATCAGGAAGGCGAGGCCGAAGGCGGCTGCCGCGTGCGGCACGGAAAGCACCGGCGACAGGAGGCGCTGGACGAGGGCGAACGTCCGCGTGCCGGAGAAGGACGCAAGGAACAGCGCGGTCGCCCCGACCGACATGAGCGTGGTCGCCAGCCCGGTGGCGAAGGACAGGGTCACCGACGCCGCAAGAGCCGGCTCGGCGAACAGGGCGCGAAAGGGCGCCGTGGTCGCCGACGAGCCACCGAGCGCCGGAAGGAAGCCGAAGGCCGGCAGGAGAACGCCGAGCAGCCCTGCCACGACGGGTGCGGCGAGGAGTAGCGCGACGCCGATGGCGACGGGACCGGACCCCCGTCCGGCCGCCGTCCCGATCCCCGGGCCTGCGCTCGTCCTCGCCACCCGCATCATCGTCCCGTGCCGTAGCGCTTCATCCACTCGGCTTCGAGGCGGGTCATCCAACTGGGATGAGGCTCGGACAGGACCGGGCCGAGCTCGGACGCTTGCAACGTCGCCGGACCGAGGTCGAGCCCCTCGAATGCGGCGCGCTCGGGCTGCGGCAGCTTGGCCATGTCGAGTACGGTCGGATCGCCCCAATGGGACGGATCCTCCTTGCGGAGCTGCGCCTCCGGCGAGAGGAGGAAGTCGGCGACGACCTTCGCAGCCGCCTGCGAGCCCGAGTTGAAGGGGATCGCCACGTAGTGCGTGTTGCCGAGGGTCCCGCCGGGGAAGGTGAAGGAACGCACCGTGTCGGGCAACTCGCCCGCCGCTATCCCTGCCGAGGCCTCCCCGGGATTGAAGGCGAAGATGATGTCGAGTTCACCGTCGGCGAGAAGCTGTTTCATGGCCGGGTAGTTGGCTGGAAAGTCGCGCCCCCCGCGCCATAGGAGCGGGTTCAGCGCGTCGAGATAAGTCCAGAGGGGTGCCGTCACGCTGGCGAACGCCGCCTCGTCCACGGGGCGCTCGAGGAGGCTGCGGTCGGCGACCTGTTCCAGCAGCACCTGCTTGAGGAAAGACGATCCGACGAAGTCGGGCGGTGCCGGATAGGAGAAGCGCCCGGGATGGGCCTTGGCAAAAGTCATGAGGTCCGCGGCGGAGCGGGGCAGGTCCGCCTCGGCGGTGCGCGCGGAATCGTAGAAGAACACCAGCTTGGCGCGGCCCCAGGGAGACTCCTGTCCCTCGATCGGCAGCGTGAAGTCCGTCGTGGCCCCGGGGTTGCTGGTGTCGACGTAGCGCCAGTTCGGCAAGTCCGTTGCGAAGCCGTCCGCCAGCAGCCCTTGCTCCTTGAGGGACGCGAAGTTCTCTCCGTTGATCCACACGAGATCGACCGATCCGCCCTGAAGGCGCCCGGCCGCCTTCTCGGCGACGATCGCCGAGACCGCGGTCGCGGTGTCCTCGAGCTTCACGTGGTTCAGCGTGATGCCGAAGCGGTCCCTGACGACGCCGCCGGCCCAAGCGATGTAGTCGTTGATGTTGGGCGACCCGCCCCAGGCATGGAACTGGACGGACTGGCCCTTCGCCGCGGCAAGCGTCGCCTGCCATTCGGGCGACGCCGCCTCGACCGCATGCGCGGGCCCCGCCGGGAGCGCAGACGGTAGGAGCATGAGGGCCAGGGCGGCGGCAAGGGTCAGATGCTTCGCTCGTCTCATGGGCGGTTGCCTCCTCGTGATGAAGCGCGCGGCGGGATCGCGTAGCGCTCGACGAAACTGGTGTCGCTCCAGCGCTTCCAGTTAGCGACCCAGCGCCCGCTCGCCGCCAGTCCCCACTTGTCGGCGATCGCGCTCCCGTTCGCGAGCGAGATCAACGCCAGCCAGTGCCGTTGCGGCCGAAAGGCGCGCAGCGTCGCACCGGACAGCGCCTGCCGAAGGTTGTGGTGAAGGACGGGGCCGGCACGGACCGCGAAGACGCCCGACTTGGGGCGGGGATCGTAAAGGGATGCGACGTCGCCCGCGGCAAACACCGCGGGATGCGAGATCGAGCGGAGGTGGCGGTCGACGCGTACGAAGCCGCGTTCGTCGAGAGCGAGACCGCTGGACCGAAGCCAGGGCGGTGCCGCGCTCGAAGTCGTCCAGATCACTTCCTGGACGTCGAGTTGGCGTCCGTCGGAGGCCACGAGCACACCGTCGACGAACGCGACCGCGTCGAAGCCATCGACCGTGGCGATGTCCGCCTTGCGAAGCTCCTTCGCTACCAACCGACGTGCGAGTGCGCCGCGAGATGGCATGGGTTCGTTCGAACGCCCGACCAGCAGGATCTCGACGGGCTGGCGGTCCGGGCTGCGGGCGAAGCGTCGGCGGAGCGCGAACGCGATCTCCACGCCCGCCACCCCTTGACCCACGACAGCAAGGCGGACGGGTTGTTCGGCGCGTCGCACCAGTCGGTCGAGGTCGGGAAGCCGCTCCGCGAAGGAGGCGATCGGCTTCACGGCGATGCCTTCTTGGGCACCGCTCGGATGCGACGGTCGCGAACCGATGTCGAGTGAGAGCAGGTCGTAGGAAAGAACCGAGCCGTCGGCGAGGGCGACGCTCCGCCGTTCGGCGTCGATGGCTTTGGCCTCGCCCTGCCGAAAGGCGATGTCCGAGGCCGCACAGAGCGCCGGGAGATCGACATGGATGTCGTCGAAGCCGTAGTCCCCGGCGACGAAGCCGGGCAGCATGCCCGAATAGGGCGTGAGGCGCGCCGGGGAGACCAGCAGCGGCTCGCAGTTTCCGGCACGGGCGAGACCGAGGCGCCTGATCACCTCGACATGCGCATGACCGCCGCCGAGCAGCAGGAGACGCGGCGGAGCGCCCCGACCGCGCGGATGGGCTTCGCTCGGATGGCTCGCCGTCAAGCGGCAGCCGCGGGAGCGCTGGACGGCAGCACCACGATCGGCGTCCCGTTGGGGACGCGCTCGTAGAGGTCGGCGACGTCCTGGTTCAGGAGGCGGATGCATCCCGACGAGACCGCTCGGCCGATCGACCATTCCTGGTGCGTCCCATGCAGGCGGTAGAGCGTGTCGCGGCCGTCCTGGAAGATGTAGAGGGCGCGCGCGCTGAGGGGGTTCGTCAGGCCCGGATCCATTCCGCCGTTGGCGATGGAGTACGGCTCGAGTTCGGGCTGCCGGGCGACCATCTCGTCCGGCGGCGTCCAGCGGGGCCACTTGCGCTTGTACTGGACCTTGGCACGGCCGGACCAGGAAAAGCCCTCGCGACCGACGCCGATCCCGTAGCGCACCGCGGAGCCATCGGCCTGCGTGAAATAGAGGTACTTCGCGTCAGTATCGACCACCAGCGTCCCCGGGGGCTCGTTCGTTGTGTTTGGGACTTCGCTTCTCCAGAAACGCGGGTCCACCTTCGAGACGTCGACCGCCGGAACCGGGAACGCCTCGTCCGGCATGGCATCGTACATGAGGGGCCTCGGCGGCGGCGGGGGAGCCGCGGCCGGAATGGCCCGGGCCTGCTGGCGCGGCAGGGATGCGCACCCCGACAGAACGAGTCCGGCGAGGCCGAGAACGACATGCCGGCGAGATGGCGAGAAGTGGACGGTCGGACGTTCGGTCAAAGGGCATTTTCCGTATTCTGAACGGGGATCCGGCAACGACTGGGATGTGGCGCGTCGACGGGCGTCAGTTCCCGGCCTGCACCGAGCCGCGGACCGGGTAGTCGTTCTCGATGATGAACTTCAGGCCCCCGAGGAGATCGTCCAGCCGCGGCCGGGCGAAGGGGACGTTCTGTAGATGGAGCGCGTAAACGCGTCCGTCGGGATACAGGACGGCGATCCCGGCCTCGGCGAAGCGATCGGGCTCGGGATCCTTCGCCTTGGCGGAGATGAAGAGGCCCCAGGCGCGTGCGCTCTCCTCGGACAGCCCGTATCCGATCGGGAGCGCACCGACGTTCCACTCGGTCGCCTGTCGCTCGGCGCGCTCATGGGAGTCCATCGAGACCGCGCGGACCTCGACGCCGAGCTTGTGGAACGCCTCGAGCTTGCCGGACAGCTCTTCCAACTGGCTCTTGCAGATCGGGCAATGAACCCCGCGGTAGAAGAAGATGGCGGTGAAATTCTCGGGCTTGGCATCCGAGAGATCGAACGCCTCCCCTCCGAGCACGCGGAACCTGAGGGCGGGGGCGCTGTCGCCGGGAAGCGGGGTCGTGTGGTTCATGACGTTGTCCTTGGTTTTGGGATGTCCGTGCGGCGGTGCGGTGCGTCTCAGCCGCCGGCCGTCGGGTGCTCCGATCCGATCCCGTCGGGCGGAACCGGCGACAGCATCGCGATCTGTGTGTCCGCGAGCGCGCGGAGGTAGGCAGTGCCCGCGGCCGTGCGCGCCATCACGCGGATCGAGACGATCGTGCCGAGGATGGCCTTCGCGAAAGCCGCGGCATCCAGGCGATTCGAGATGGAGCCGTCGGCCTGACCGCGCAGGACGGCCCTGTGGAGAGCCTCCTCTACCTCGCGCAGGCCGGCCGCGACGTCGTCGCAGAGTTCGCGGTCATGCGCCGCCACCTCTGCCGCCGAGTTCACGAGGAGGCAGCCGTCCCGGCTTCGCGCCGAAGCTTCGACGACGGCGTCTAGGAAGGCGACGATCGCCTCCCGGGGGGCGGGGCTTGCGTCGAGCAGCGCGACACGCTTGCGGCTCGACCCGTCCAGATAGTGCTGGAGCGACCGCTTGAAGAGGGACCGCTTGTCGCCGAAGGCGTTGTAGAAACTTGCGGGGTTCATGCCCATGGCCCTTCCGAGGTCGCGCACGGACGATGCGGCATAGCCATGGGACCAGAACCGCTCCACCGCCCTGTCGAGTGCTTCGCTCTCTTCGAAGCTCCTGTTACGCCCCATCACGCAAAATCCCTGGTGGATCACGACGCCGACATGAGCCGGTCGACTGCTTGTTATTTTAGATCGACCGCTCCAAAATGGTAGCCCTGACTGTAGACGGAGGACTACACATGAGCGTCATGATCCTGAGGACCGCCGCGGCGGCGATCGTTCTTTCCGTTTCCGCGTTCGCGAGCGCCGCCGCGTCCGCTGCCGAGATCGCGCCCTTTGAGATGGTCGCCTTCGAGAAGGCCCAGACGGACGGAAAGCCGATCGTCGTCGACATCGCGGCGCCGTGGTGTCCGACCTGCGCCGCGCAGAAGCCGATCATCGAAAAGCTCGCGGCCGACCCCGCGCATGCCGACATGAAGATCTTCCACGTGTCGTTCGACGACCAGAAGGACGTCGTTCGGGCATTGAACGCCCGGATGCAGTCCACGTTGATCGCCTTCGACGGAGCCAAGGAAACCGGTCGCTCCGTCGGAGACACGAACCCGGCCTCCATCGCGGCCCTGTTCGCCTCCACGAAGGGAGAGTGAACGTGACCGCGCTGTTCGCACTGCTGGCGGGCGTGCTGTCGACGCTGTCGCCCTGCGTCCTGCCGCTTTTGCCCGTTGTGCTGGGCACCGCGGTCTCACAGCATCGCATGGGACCCGCGGCGCTGGCCGCGGGTCTTGCCATATCCTTCGTGGCGATCGGGTTGTTCGTCGCGCTCGTCGGCTTTTCGATCGGGCTCGACCTCGCCGTCTTCCGCACGATCGGGGGCTTCGTCCTTGTCGGCATCGGCGCGGTCCTGATGGTTCCGCGGCTTCAGACGAGGCTCGCAACGGCTGCGAGCCCGGTCGGGACGTGGGCCGAGCATCGGTTCGGCGGCTTCGAGGGAAGCGGGCTGGGTGGTCAGTTCCTCGTCGGCCTGCTCCTGGGGGCGGTCTGGAGTCCCTGCGTCGGGCCCACCCTCGGAGCGGCATCCATGATGGCCGCGAGCGGGGAAAACCTGGGGCAGGTCACGATGACCATGCTGGCGTTCGGCGTCGGTGCCGCCCTTCCGCTGCTGTTGCTCGGCACCCTGTCGCGTGAGGCACTCGTTCGCTGGCGCGGCCGCCTGCTCGGTGCCGGCCGGGGCGGCAAGATGGTCCTGGGCGCGGTCCTGGTGACCGTCGGCATCCTCGTCGTTTCGGGTCTGGACAAGAAGGCGGAGGCGGCGATCGTCGCCGCGTCTCCCGAGTGGCTAACCAACCTCACAACCCGTTTCTGACGTTGCGGGCGTGAAGGAGTCTGAGAGGAACGGCGGATGAGCGACGGAATGGACTGCGACATCTGCGTGGTCGGCGCCGGATCCGGCGGTCTCTCGGTGGCGGCCGGTGCGGCGCAACTCGGCTTGCGGACCGTCCTCGTCGAAGCCGGGCGAATGGGCGGGGACTGCCTGAACACGGGCTGCGTGCCCTCGAAGTCCCTGCTTGCGGTTGCCAAGCTGGTCCACGCCCACCGGACCCCCCATCTGGCGGCCGTCCCGTCGCATTCCTTCGACCCCGACCGTCAGGGGGTGGACGCGCATGTTCAAGGGGTGATCGCGACGATCGCTCCCCACGACTCCGTCGAGCGCTTCGAGGGCCTCGGCGTGCGCGTGATCCGCGGCCATGCAAGCTTCCTCGACGAGCGGACTCTGACCGTTGCCGGCGAGACGATCAGGGCCCGCGATTTCGTGCTGGCCGTGGGATCGCGTGCGGCCATCCCGTCCATTCCGGGGCTCGATCCCGCGCGCGTCCTGACGAACGAGAGCCTCTTCGACGTCGGGACGGTGCCCACCCATCTCGTCATCATCGGGGGCGGGCCGATCGGGATCGAGATGGCGCAGGCCCATCGGCGCCTCGGCTCGCGCGTCACCGTCGTCAGCCGAGGCACGATCCTTTCGAAGGACGATCCCGACCTCGTCGAGGTGGTGTGGCAGAGCCTCATCGCCGAGGGCGTCGACATTCTGGAACACGCCGAGGTCCGGTCCGTCCGGCACGGGGATGCGGGACACGTCGTGGAGGCCATTGTCGACGGAGCGACACGCCGTCTGGAGGGGTCCCACATCCTCGTCGCCACGGGCCGGGCCACGAACGTCGAGGGATTGGCTCTCGACCGGGCAAAGGTCGAGTGCGGGCGGCAGGGCATTCACGTGGACAAGCGGCTCCGGACCAGCAATCGACGCATCTATGCCGTCGGCGACTGTACCGGGGGACCGCAGTTCACCCACGTCGCCGGCTACCATGCCGGGATCGTCATCCGGAACCTGGCCTTCCAGCTCCCGGCCAAGGTGGACTACGGTGCCCTGCCTTGGGTGACGTACACGGATCCTGAACTCGCCCACGTCGGCATGACCCTCGCGACCGCCCGGGCGCGGCACGGCGACAGGGTCCGATGCCTCACCAAGTCTATGGGTAACCTCGACCGCGCTGTCACCGAGGGGCGCCGGGAGGGACTCCTGAAGGTCGTCGCCTTCCCGAACGGGCGCATCCTCGGCTGCTCCATCGTTGGTCCCGGCGCGGGTGAGCTGATCGGTCTCTGGGCCCTGGCCATCGCGAAGGGGTTGAAGCTCCGCGACGTCGCATCCCTCGTACTTCCCTATCCGACGTTCTCCGAGGTCTCCAAGCAGGCCGCGGGGGAATGGTACAGTCCCGCCCTCTTCAGCGATCGGACGCGTCGCCTCGTGTCCATCCTCCGCAAGCTCCCGCGTTGGTGAACGATCATCGTCCCCTTCGGCTTTCCATCGTCGATCGAAAGGTCTCGCCCCATGTCCCGTCGCGGATGGGTTCTCGCCGCGGTCATCATCGTTCTGATGCTCGGCACCTACGCCCTTGGACTGACCGACTACCTCAACATCGAGACAGTGAAGGCGCGGCGCGAGGAGCTTCTGTCCTACGTGGAAGCGCGGCCGGTCCTCTCGGGAGCTGCCTTCTTCGCCGCCTATGTCGCGATCACGGCGCTGTCGCTGCCCGCGGCGTCCGTCATGACGCTGCTCGGAGGCTTTCTCTTCGGCACTCTGGTCGGCGGGACCCTCGCCGTGGTCTCCGCCACGGTCGGCGCGACCATCCTTTTCCTGGTCGCGCGCTCGTCGCTCGGCGGCGCGTTGCGCGCGCGGGCCGGCCCCCTGGCCGAGCGGGTCTCGGAGAACTTCCGCCGGAACGCCTTCGAGTACCTGCTCTTCATGCGGCTCGTGCCGCTGTTTCCCTTCTTCGCCGTCAACATCGCGCCTGCCCTCCTGGGCGTCGGATTGCGGACCTACGTCCTTGCGACCCTTCTCGGCATCGTTCCCGGCACGTTCGTCTACGCGCATCTCGGCCGTGAGCTCGGTACCATCTCGAGCCTCTCGGATCTCGTGTCGGCCGACGTCCTGATGGCGTTCACGCTGCTCGGCCTCGTGGCGCTCCTTCCCGTCGCCTACCGGAAATGGAAGTCGGGCCGCTCGGGGACCGCCACGCTGGTCGCGCTCGTCGCCGTGGGTCTGACATTCGCCAGCGGGGCGATCGAGGCTCGCGCGGCCGACGCATCGTACGAGCGCTTTGCGACGGCGTATGGCGGACTGTTGAGCGCCCACGTCCGTCCGGCCCGCAGGAACGGCATAGCCTACGCGGGTGTCGACTATGGGTCGTGGCGCAGGGACGCGCGGCATGCCGAGGCCCTGGCGGCCCTGTTGGCGTCCGATCCGAATTCCGTCGTTGGCCGGCAGGAGAGGCTCGCCTACTGGATCAACGCCTACAACTTCCTGACGGTCGATCTCATCACCCGGGAGAATGAGACGCGCTCGATCAAGAACCTCGGCGGCTTGCTGGCCAGCCCCTGGAAGCGCTTCCGCTGGCCGATCGGCGGTCGGGAGATGAGTCTCGACGACATTGAGCACGGGACCATCCGCAAGCTCGGCGAACCGAGGATCCACTTCGCCGTCAACTGTGCGGCGATCTCCTGTCCGGACCTGCGCGCCGAACCCTACGTCGCCGGGAACCTCGATGCGCAGCTCGCCGACCAGGTGGACAGGACCTTCGCCAATCCCGCCAAGGGCTACTCTGCCGACGGCACCGCCGTTCGCGTCAGCAAGGTCATGGACTGGTATCGAAAGGACTTCGACGGGGGCAACGTGGCCGGCTGGATCCGGGCGAACGCCCCCGTAGAGTTGCCGGAGGGCGCGCGGATCGCGTTCCTGGCCTATGACTGGACGCTCAACGCCCTTTGACGGGACCGGCAAGCCGCCATGTTCGACCATCGCATCATCCCGCTCCAGAACCGCGTCCTCGTCCCCATGGCACGGGTGCTCGCGAAGCGAGGCGTGCGGGCCGACGCGCTGTCGTGGACGGGGTTCGGGCTCGGCGTCGTGGCCTTCGGTCTCATCTGCGCCAACTGGTACCTCGCCGGCCTTCTGGCGATCGCGGCCAACAGACTGGTCGATGGCCTCGACGGGAGCGTCGCGCGCGCGACGCTCCCGACGGACCGGGGCGCGTTTCTGGACATCGTCCTCGACTTCGCCTTCTACACGCTCGTGCCGCTTGCCTTCGCCCTCGCGGACCCCGACGCGAATGCCCTGCCGGCCGCCGTGCTCATCGCCAGCTTCGTCGGAACGGGAACCAGCTTCCTCGCCTTCTCGCTCATCGCCGAGCGCCGGGGCCTGCGGTCCGCTAAGTTCCCGGCGAAGGGCATCTATTACGTCGGGGCGCTCGCTGAGGGCGCTGAGACGATCGCGGTCTTCGTCGCCATGTGCCTTGTGCCGACCTACTTCCCGGCGATCGCCTACGGCTACGCCGCTCTGTGCGCGATCACCACGGCCCTCCGGTTGAGGCTCGGCATGGCAATGCTTCGGGACGGGTAACGGACCGCGATCCCGTATGGCTCCCGTTTGGGCGACAAGAACAGGATTCCCAACATGCCGCAGACCCCTTCCGTCATCGTCTTCGACGTCAACGAAACGTTGCTCGACATCACCGTGCTCGAGCCCCTGTTCGCACGGCTCTTCAGCGACGCATCGGTCATGCGGCAGTGGTTCGCCGAACTGATCCTCCAGTCCGAGGCGCTGACGCTCGCCGGACTGTACGTCCGCTTCGACGAACTGGCCTCGGGAGTCCTGCGAATGGTCGCCGAGACCCGGCAGGTCTCCATCCAGGCGAGCGACGTCGAGGAGTTGGGCGCCCTTCTGCGGGCCATGCCGGCGCATCCGGACGCGGCACCCGCGCTCGAGGCGCTCAAGCAGGCCGGGTTCCGGCTCGTCACGCTGACGAACTCGCCCCCGTCCGCGGCCCCGAGCCCGCTCGAGCAGGCGGGCCTCGCCTCGTTCTTCGACCGGAGCTACAGCGTCGATCAGGTCCGCAGGTTCAAGCCGGCGCCCGAGACCTACCGAATGGTGGCGGATGGTGAAGGCGTGTCGCCGGCCGATCTCTGCCTCGTCGCCTGCCATGTCTGGGACACCGTCGGCGCTCAGGCCGCCGGGTGCTTTGCCGGACTGGTCGAACGGCCCGGAAACGCAGCGCTGCGTGCCGAGGGCGTCCCGTTCCCGGATGTCGTCGCCCCGAACCTTCATCACCTCGCGGCCGAGATCGTTCACCGTTGGGGACGGTCAGCACCCATTGGATAGCCGACACCGTGCCGCGTTGATCGACAGGCCCAGATGGTTTCGGAATCGTCTGCTTTCAGAGAGTCATCCTCTTGCGAGGGACGCAACGTCTCTTTCTGTTGTAGCGCGAACGGTTTAGGGCTAGCGCAGGATGGTTTCGCTCGGCGGTCGAGCCGGATCGGAAGCGAGCGAAGGCATGCCACAGCCCCTCGAACCTGAGGTCATGGATCATCCAGCCCAAAGTGCGACGATGATGGAGCGGTTGGCCGGTCTCGACTGGTCCGCGACGCCGCTCGGCGGACGGGCCGGCTGGCCACAAAGCCTTCGCACGACCGTCGACATCATGATGGGCTCCGGGCACGCGATGTGTCTCGCCTGGGGGCCAGAGCGCACGTTCCTCTACAACGATGCCTACGCGCCGTTCCTCGGAGCCCGGCATCCGTCAGCGCTCGGCAAACCGTTCGCTGACGTGTGGCCGGAGATCTGGGACGACATCGGCCCGCTGGTCAGCCGTGTCTTCGGCGGCGAGACGACGTCCTTCCGGGCCATGCCACTCGTCATGACGCGCAACGGCTACGCCGAGGACACGTGGTGGGACTTTTCCTACTCGCCTGTCCGTGACGAGGCCGGGACGGTCGCCGGGCTCCTGAACGTCGCGGCCGACGCGACGCCGCGCATCCTCGCCGAGCTTGAGCGTGCCGCGGCGACTGAGAAGTTGCGCCTCAGCGAGGCCGTCGCGCAGGAGAACATCCAGCGCGTCCAGCTTGCCTTGGGAGCCGGTGCCATCATCGGCACCTGGTTCTGGGACATCGTGGCCGATCGCTTCACCGTCGACGAACCCTTCGCCAAAGCTTTCGGGCTCGACCCGACCTTGGGCCGCGAGGGCATCCCGCTCGCGCAGATCGTCGAGACCGTGCACCCGGACGACCAGGCGGGCCTCGCCGACGCGATCAACGAGGCGGTTGCCCGCGGTGGCGCCTATGCGCATCAGTACCGCGTGCGACGCCTCGACGGGAACTACTACTGGCTGGAGGCCAACGGGCGCGTCGACCATGCGCCGGACGGCACGCCGATCAGCTTCCCCGGCGTTCTCATCGACATCGAGGATCGGCGGGCCGCCGGTCTCGAGCGCGACCGGATGGTGGCGGCGCTCGCCACCAGCGAAGCACGGTTTCGGGCCCTGTTCGAGAACATCGACGCCGGGTTCTGCATCAGCGAGGTGAAGTTCGACGAAGCGGGGCATCCGGTCGACCACCGCGTGATCGAGGCCAATCCTGCCTTCGAGCGCCACACCGGCTTGTCGGATGCTGTCGGACGCTATGCCAGCGAGGTCGCCCCCGGCATCGAGCAGCACTGGCACGATGCCTACGGGCACGTCGCCAAGACCGGCGAGCCCATCCGCTTCGAGGGCGAGGCCAAGCCCCTTGGGCGTTGGTACGACGCGCATCTCTTCCCCGTCGGTGGCGGCCGGGTCGCCATGCTGATCGCCGACACCACGGCGCGCCGCGAGGCGGAAGGAGCGCTGGCCCGCAGCGAAGCGAAGTGGCGCAACGTCTTCGAGACGCTGCACGAAGGGTTCATCCTGGGTGAGGTGATCCGGGATACGGCGGGCCGCGTCGTCGACTGGCGCTACGAGGCGGTGAACGATGCATGGCATGACCTCGTCGGCGTGCCGCGGGGTACGGCGACGGGGCGCACCATCCGAGAGGTGTTTCCCGGCATCGAGGATGCCTGGGTCGACGAGTTCGCCAGCGTCGTCGAAACGGGCAAGGCGGCGCGTTTTACCCGCCGGGTCGGCACGATCGACCGCTGGTACGACGGCGTCGCGCAGCCGATCGGCGGCGACCGCTTCACGGTGTTCTTCATCGAGGTCACGGAGCGCATCAAGCGCGATCGGAGGCAGGCGACGCTCCTGACGCTGGCGGACGAGCTGCGCGGGCGGTCGGACCTCGAGACGATCATCACGGCGGCCGCGCGCTGCCTGGCCGACGGTCTCGAGGTCGACCGCGTCGGCTCGGGCATCGTGAACCTGCGCGAGGATACGATCGACGTTCACTCCGAATGGGCCGAGCCCGGGATGCCCAGCGTCGTCGGTCGGCATGCCTTCTCGTCCTACGGTTCCTACATCGCCGACCTCAGACGCGGGGAGCTTGTCGCCGTCGACGACGTCGGCTCGGATCCGCGTACGAGCAGTCGAGAGGCGGGCTTTGCGGCGATCCGAACCCGCTCGTTCCTGGACCTTCCCATCAGCTTCGATGGTCGCCTCTACGCGGTGGTCTTCGCCCACGCGCGCGATTTTCACTTGTGGACGGACGGCGAGCGTCAGTTCGTGGAGCAGGTCGGAGACCGGGTTCGTGTGGCCCTGACCCGCCAGAGGATGGAAGACGCGCAGCGCGTCCTGACCCAGGAGATGGCGCACCGCATGAAGAACTCGCTCGCCATGGTGCAGGCGATAGCGACGCAGACGCTTCGGCAGGCCCAGACGATGGACGAGGCGCGGGAGGCGATCTCGAGCCGCCTTGCGGCACTCGCCCGGGCGCAGGACATCCTGACGCGCTCGAACTTCACCGAAGCCGACGTCCACGAGGTCATCGACGCGGCGATCGCTCCGCATCGCCTGGCCGGCGACCGGATCGCGATGGCCGGGCCCCATGCCGAGCTGTCGGCGCAGCGGGCGCTCGGTCTCAGCCTCGCCATCCACGAGCTCGCGACGAACGCGGCGAAGTATGGGGCGCTGTCGAACGAGACGGGTCGCGTCGCCATGACCTGGGAGGCCGCGAATGGTACGTTCGAGTTCCGATGGATCGAAAGCGGCGGTCCGCCGGTTATCCCGCCGGAACGTCGCGGGTTCGGCTCGAAGCTGATCGAGCGCATCGTTGCCAGCTACTTCGACGGCGAGGGACACATCGACTTCGACCCTGCCGGTATCCGTTTCACCCTGACGGGGGCGCTGGAGCAGCCCGTGGTCACATCGAACGCTTGAACCAGACACCATGGCCCAGTCCTTCGATCCCGCCCGTTACGCCGTCCTGATCGTGGAAGACGACGCGCTCGTGCGCGCCGAGGCCGTGGACCTGTGCGAGGAGGCGGGCTTCACGACCTACGAGGCGAAGAACGCCGATCAGGCCATCCGCCTTCTGGAGCGCCATTCCGACATCCGCGTCCTCTTCACCGACGTCGAGATGCCCGGCACGATGGACGGGCTGAAGCTCGCCCGGGCCGTGCGTGACCGCTGGCCGCCGGTCGCGATCATCGTCACGTCCGGCCGCCTGAAGGTCGAGGCGACGGACATGCCGGAGAACGGACTGTTCTTCGCCAAGCCCTATCCGCCACGCGGCATTATCAAGGCGCTGAACGAGATCGCGGCGCAGATCCAGAACTGAGGCGTTTCGGCACGCTCGTTACCGTGGGGTTCAGGAAGCAGGCCTCGGGCGAATCTGAAAGGCCCCTGGGGTGTCCTGCGGTCGACGCAGTTCGAGAGAAGGTGCGCAGCGGACAAAAGGATAACGCCGCTCGTGGAGGAGCCCGCCGCCTCCGGCAGGCGGGCCCCTACGAGCTACTGAGCCTTGATCATCGTCATGACGAGCTTGTCATCGACGCGGGCCGGGCCATCCTCCTTGGCACCCAGCGTGTACTCGAACACGCCCTTCTTCATGCCGCCGTCCTCGGCGTGAACCATCAGCATCAGCATGTCGCCGGGCTTCACGTCCTCCGTCAGGATCGCCGCGACGTCGTTCGTGGTGCCGGCCCGGATCGGGGCATGCCCGACAACCGGACCCGGCTTCATCGCGGCGTCCGTGCGGTGAATGACGAGCCAGCCGTTCTTCGCGGCCATGACGGTGTCAGCGCTGACAATGCCGTTCGAGACATCCTGATCGATGGCCTTCACACCCTGCATGGCCTGCTGGGCAAAGGCGGACGACGCCGCGAGGCTCAGCGTTCCGACGATGAAGATCGCGCTCTTCTTCATATCCGACTCCCGTGTTCGGTTTCCAAACACAGAAGATACGAGGGAGCGTCGGCACAGGCTTCGGCGATCACCACCACGTGACCGGCGATGACGAGGCGACCGATATGTCGATCGTCCGCTTTCGGGATGGATGCAACATTCCTCCAAGCGACCGACTCGGGTCGAAAGCAGCGGTTCAGCGCGGTCGCGCGTCGGCGACGATCCGACTGACGGTAGGCTGCGACACCCCGTAGAGCCGCGCCATGTCCGCCGCCGTTCGCCGGCCCGACACGACGCTCTCGACGATCTCGCGACGTTGGGCCGCGGTGAGCTTCGGGCGCCGCCCGCCGACGCGTCCTTCGGCCCGCGCCTGACGGAGGCCGGCCGAGGTTCGTTCGCGGATCATCGATCGCTCGAACTCGGCGAAAGCCGCGACCATGTGCATGAGCATCCGCCCCGGGGCCGTTGTCGTGTCGATGGCCTCGGTGAGGCTGCGGAACCCGGCCCCGGCGGCCTCGACGCGCTCCATGATCGTCAAGGCATCGCGGAGGGATCGCGACAAGCGGTCGAGCTTCCAGACCACGAGCGTGTCGCCCGGCCGCAGGTGGTCGAGCAGTCGTTGGAGTTCCGGGCGGTCCCAGCGCCCGCCGGAGGCGACCTCCTCGAACACGCGCCCGCAACCGGCGTCGCGCAGCGCGCGGGCCTGGGCAGCGGTCGACTGGTCGTCGGCGGTGGAGACACGGGCGTAGCCAAGGAGCATAGTGACGGAGCCTTTTGCAAACGGCCGTTTCCGCATGCGATCGGCAGGGTGCGGTCGCGTCGGGCGTTCGGCCTTTCACAATCCTCTTTCGCTGGCGGCGCATACCGCAAGGGGTTTCCGAGAGGCGCGACGGCAGGCCGGGTGGGCCGTTGTCCAGCCCCGGCACGGGGCCGCAGCGCAGCGGAGCAGGCGGAGGGGCGCCGCGCCCTTCAACAGGCGCCGAAGGTGCCCCGGAGCCTGTGTGTCAACGTCGCGGTCGGGCGGGTAGGATCAGTTCACGATCCGCAGACGCGGACGTGCCGGGCGGTCGTCGTCAAGCGGACCGTAGAAGCGTCCGAAGACCTCGTTGCCGACGCGGCTCATGTCGACGAGTTCCGCCGGACGGAAACCAAGGTCCGTAATGTGCGACCGCAGGATGGAGGGGAGCACCGTCGGGCGGTCGGCCGCGAAGTCGAGGCTCGCCGGCTCGCGGACGCGCCATCCTCTCGTGCTGATCTGGGTCCAGAGATACCGCTCTTGGTTGGACGAGACGGCCCCGGCCGCCTTCGCAGCCAGCAGGAGAGATTGCATCGAGACGCGCCACTCCGGCTTGAGGGCGGCGAGGAGTTCAAGGGTCACCTTCCGCCCGCGGAAGACCTCCCGCATCTCGTCCGGGGGCAGCAGGAACGCCGAAGCGAACTTGTTCGCCTCGTCCTCCATCTCCGGCGTCGGGAAGCGGTGCATTACCAAGTGGCCGAGTTCGTGGGCGAGCGTGAAACGAAGGCGATCCGCCGGATGGTCCCGGTTGAGGAGGATGATCGGCGGCCGGCCCGGCGCCGCGAACGTCACGCCGCTGACGGAGGCTCCCTGAAAGTCGGACTCGCCGACGATCACGCCGGCGCGTTCGGCAAGCCGGGTCAGGTTCTTGACGGGCCCGCCCGGCATCTTCCAGTACGCACGAACGAGCGACGCGATCCGCTCCACGGAGCCGTACTGCTCCACGTCGAGGACGGGCAACTGACTGACGGGTTCGAACTCCACACTCTCAAGAAAGGTGCGCAGGTGGAACAGTCGGACATTCAGTTCGGCCGTGATCATGTCGACGTCACGGCGGGTGAGTTCCGACTTCTTGCCGCGGAACATCGTGTGGACGCTGACAGGGGGGCCGTACACGGTGTCGGTGATCGAGAAGAACTCGCGCGGGAGGTCGAACGCCCGCGCGACGCCCGAACGCATGTCGTCGTCCGGGTCGATGAGGTCGTTCTCGATCCGAGAGAAGACCGCCTGGGCAACGCCCAGACGGTCGGCGGCGGACTGCTGAGTCAGTCCCCGCAGGTGGCGCGCCAAGCGCACCAGGTCACCGAAAGTGGCCATTTCATTCTTTCCTGTCGGCCTTCTTCGGGCCGACCTTCGGCTTCACCATGGGCATGTCGTCGTCGTCCGGGGCGGGCGTCAACGGCAAGGGGATCACCGTCCCCGTCGCGGAGTCGGCGTCGTCACCGATCTCGTAAAACCATAGAAGACGGTTCCCGTCGCGTGCGACGACGAGGACCTTCTCGATCTCGTTGCCGATCACGTTCGTCTCATACAGCACCTCCACCTTCACCGCTTCGGATGGCATGCCCGGGAGGTCTTGCTGGGGATCGACGAAGGCCAGCGACGCCTGCGTCTGAATGTTCCGGCCGAGATGGGACTCGTCGCCCTTCTTGAAGCGCAGGAGCACCTTGTCGTCGAAGCAGAACTTCACGGTCTGCGTCTCGTGCAGCACGCGGACGCCGGGGACGCCGACGAATGTTGACGAGGCGCGGCGGGCGACCGCGTCGAAGATGTCATTCGTGACAGTGCGAGGGTAGAGGCGAGGACCGAGATCGTTCTCCCGTCGATACTGATCGACGGCTTGTACCTCGGCGAAGCCGTCGAGGATGGCACCCCGGATCTTGGAGTGGTGAGGTTCGAGCGTTGCTCGGACGGTATGCTCTGGATCGTGGTCCATGGCTGTTCCCGTTGTCGACTGGCGGGGAAGGTAACGCCAAGATTTGCAAAATCAAGATTTTTTATTCAGTTCCTATTCGGGATGGGATTGGCTGGGACGGAAGTCTCCAGACGTTGGTCACCTGGCGTTCACCTGATTCCTTGACCGAAATCGAACCGTCGATGCGGTACGCAACCGTCACGAGCAACAACGTGACGGTGGACCGATGCGGGCGATCGATCTCTTCTGCGGTGCCGGGGGCATGTCCCTCGGTCTGACACGGGCTGGCTTCCAGATCGTCCAGGGGTACGACGCGAACGAGAAGGCCCTGAAGGTCCACGGCGCGAACCTCCGCCGGCCGCTCGATCGGCTGTTCAAGCGCGACCGCCACCGGAAGGCAGACCTTGCGGACCTCCTGACGATGGCGCCCACCATTGCCGCTCTGGAGCCCGACATCATCGTCGGCGGCCCGCCGTGCCAGGACTTCTCCTCGGCCGGCAAGCGTCAGGAGGGACGCAACGCGTCCCTGACGCTCGGCTTCGCCGTGGCGATCATCACCGCGAGGCCGGCGTGGTTCGTCATGGAGAACGTTCCCCGCGCGCGGAAGACGAAGACGTACGCGAAGGCGCGCGCACTGTTCGTGAAGGCGGGCTACGGGCTGACGGAGGTCGTCCTCGACGGCAGCCGCTACGGCACCCCGCAGATGCGCAAACGGTTCTTCGCGATCGGGCGCCTCGGGGAGGCCGACGGCTTCCTCGCGTCGGCCATCGCCGAGTCTGCCTCCCCCCGCCGCATGTCGGTCCGTGATGCCCTGGGCGACGACGTGGGCGTTCACCCGGGCGGCGAACACCCGCCGGAGGCCCGCGCCTTCTTCATGCGTCCCTACACAGGGCATTCGGGCGTCCGGTCGATCGACCTCCCGTGCCCGACGCTCCTGCGCAGCGCGCACGAGGGGCCGCAGAACTGGTACCAAGACCACGAACGCGACATGGCGCCGTCAGCACTCGTCGACCCGCTGCCGATAGATGTCCTTTCTCGTATCCAGGGCTTCCCCGCGGACTGGGACTGGCTCGACATCCCGGCGACCAGGCAGAGGATGTTGATGATCGCCAACGCGGTCCCCCCTCCGTTGGCGGAGGCGGTCGGGCGGGTAATCCTCGCCCGCGAACGGGGCGAGTCGATCCCGACGACGGAGAAGGCATACGACGCCTGGCTCCAGAAAGGCCCGAGAGGACTCGCCGGGCAGTCCCTCCGGAACCGGCGGCTGCACCTGAAGCAGGCGCGCAAGCTGTTGGGCGGCCGAATCCTCGCCGACCTCGACGCCGAGCTGGCGCTCCTGGAGCGCGCGGAAGGTTTCACGACGCTGTCGACGAACGCGAAGTCGGACCTGCGGCGCGCATTGCGCTCGCATGCCAAGTGGCGCGCGGAGGTTGCCGCGAAGCGCAAGGCTCGGGCCGAGGCAAGGCTTGAGAAGCTGCGCACGCCTGTCCCACGCCGCCCGCTCGGCGCGCCTGTCCGCGTTCCGGCGTCGGCGACATTCCTCGAAGCGGCCGAGTAGGGCCCGGGTCGCCGAACCCCACCCGGTCCTTCGGACCAGCTCCACCCCTCCCCGCGGGGAGGGGTTCACGCCCCTCGCAGGGGCGTCGCCGGGTTCGTGCGGCTCGCGACGGCTGCGCCGTCACTCCGCGCCCGCGACGCTGACACGGTGCTTCTTGATCTTGAGCGGCCGCACCTGCATCGGTCCCTTGGCCTCGAGGTAGGGCGACAGGTCCAAATCCTTGGGCAGGGGCATGGCCGCCAGCACCTCGACCTCGTCGGGGCGCAGGCGCTTCGAGCCATAGGAGTCCTCGACCGATTGCGGGACGTGCCCGGTCTGGAGACTGGACGTCCGAGGATCGATCTTGGCTATGCGGAGGAAGTCCTTGGCGGTGTGGCGCGAGGAGTGGAAGACAGCCGAAAGGCGGCTGTGCAACCCGCAGGCCCGAAGGCGCGCCCCCTGCCGCTTGGACGCGGTGTCCGCCGGGTCCGTGATCTCGTGATGCAGGTGCGGGAACACCCAGTCGGAATCCTTGCGCGCCTTGGCGTATCTGATGAAGCCGACGTCCGTCAGGGCTTGGTGCAGGGCGAACAGGCGGCGGCTCCCCTCGTTCTTGACCCTACGCTCCTCTTCCGTGCCCCGGACGATCAGGTAGCGGGAGAGGTCGGCAGCCCAGAGGCCCGGCTGCACCTCCACGAGGTCGCCCCCCTGTAGGTAGGCAAGCTCGCCGATCCGGGCGCCGGTCAGCGTCCCTAGCAGGGGGAGCCAGTAGTCGTCGGGCCGCTTCTCACGGACGGCACTCGCGAACCAGCGGTTCAGGTCCGCCACCGCGAACGGCTCGCGCACCACGGCCTTGGGGGCATGCCTCGGCGCCTTGACGCGCACGTCGGCGAAGGGGTTGCGAAGGGTCAGGTCCATCGCCAGCCACCCGAACGCCCCGGCGACGGCTTGGCAGTAGGTCTGAATGGTCGTTTCGGATCGGCAAGGCGGAACCGCTTGGCCGCCGGCTCGCGCCGCTGCCACCTTCGCGACGACCTCGGCGGCGGTGCAGTCGCGGTAGGCCGGGAGCTTCATCCAGTTGGTCGGGAGGTCCGCCAAGCTTTCCGCGAACGTGCGCAGGTCGCGGGGGACGTAGTCGGCCAACGGCTTGTCCCCGACGATGGAGACGAACTCCTTGAGCTTGCTCCGCAGGCCGTTGACGTAGGAGGCACCCCGGCCGTCCTTGGCGACGGACCCGACGTACCGTTCCATGCACTCACTGAGCAGCGGCGAAGAGGGGAGGTCCGGCGGCACGGCAGCGGGGACGACCGTCCGGGGCGCTGCCAGCGCCCGGTCCAAGAAACTCTCGCTCGTCGCCCGCTCGGACACCCACGCCGCATCGTCCAGCGCCATCGCCACGCCGATGCCGTCGAGCCGCTTCCGAACCGATGCGAGCGCCTTGCGCTTCGCCTCGTGGCCATGAGCGGCCTCGCGGTGATGCGCCGCCAGCGCCCGCGACGCGGGGTCGTCGTGCATCTCGTAGTCCGCGGCAGACCGCTCCGATGCCGCCTTGAGGCCAGCCCATCGCCCCTCGCGCTCGACTGCAGCGAGTTCGGCCGCGAGTGCGCCAAGGCTTCGGTTCAGGGTGTCGCGATCGGCCATGCCTGCGTCCAGAAGTGCGTGACAGTGGGCCGCGAGCGTAACCGCCCGACGTTGCGCTTCCGTTGCCGTCAGGAGCCCAAGGGGGACGCGGATCGGCGTCCGGCCCAAGGATTCGACGTGGGCAACAGGGACTCGAAGCTGGAAACGCCAGCCGCTTGGCCGCCGGGAAAGGTACACGTTGGGTTCCGCCCTGGGTACACGGCTGGGTACAGCCGGGGTTCAGGCGAGAATTTCCTCAACGATTACAATGGGTTGTTGTGGCGGAGAGGATGGGATTCGAACCCACGATACCATCTCTGGTATACTCCCTTAGCAGGGGAGCGCCTTCGACCACTCGGCCACCTCTCCGGTAAGCCCGCAGTAAAGGATGGAGGGCGCGGGATCAAGAGGGTGCGGTGGAAAAGCGCGTGTGCCTCCTGTGTCGGTTCAGCGTCCGGCAAGCTGCGACTCGACGGGCCGCCTTTTCGACCGTCGATGGGCGCAGGGCGTGAGGAAGGGGCGATAGATCCATCCAGCTGGGGAAGCCGGATGGACTTCTCGTATGCTGGCCGGTTCCGCCCAAGCGGAATGTCGCGGCCAAGCGGTGCGCTCGCAGCCGTCGGATGATACTTCACCAGCTCATGGTTCTAAAACAGCGCGGCGACGCATCCGGCTTCGAACTGAATCGCGATCCTTGGCGCCAATGAACTGCAGTCGTATCGGGTGAAACTGTCGAAATTTTTAGGCTTATTTACGCGGCTTTCGCAGGGCTTAATAAGAGTTAAGTAGCGAGATGGAGTTCGGACCGCTCCGATCTTCTCAAAACGGCCGCGAAGCGTGGATAAGCTCATGTTGATGCGCGTAAGCGTTGCAATGCTGCACCGCAATGTGCACAATCTGACTGAATATGCGCAATGCGGCGTTTTGCTGGTGCGCAGCTTATTGACCTAACGGAAGCTTTCTCCACAGGTCCGCGATCGCGCTCTCCCGTCGCAAGGCGCCGGCGAGAGCGTCACGATTGTGGTGCTTGGAGAAAACTTTCGATGAAGCCGTGGCTTCGATGCGCTGCTCTTTTCCGTTTCGCGTCATGTCGGATGCCGACATCCCGGAATCTGAGAGTGGCGAGCCTGCATCGTCATCGGACTTGGTCGCTCGGGAACTGGGGAGTGAAAGCGTGAAGGTAGCGATCGTCCACTACTGGCTCGTGACAATGCGAGGCGGCGAAAAGGTTCTCGAAGAACTCTGCAAGCTCTACCCGCAAGCCGACATCTTTACCCTTGTGGTCGACGAGGCCAGTCTGTCGCCCATCCTGCGCAAGCATAAGATCACGACCTCCTTTCTTCAGAGCATTCCCGGCAGTCGCAAGCACTACCAGAAGCTCCTGCCGTTGATGCCGTTCGCGATCGAGCAGCTGGACGTGACGGATTACGACCTCGTGATCTCCAGCGAATCGGGGCCGGCGAAAGCCATCGTGACGCGGCCCGATGCCCTACACATCTGCTACTGCCATTCCCCGATGCGCTACATCTGGGATCACTATCACGTCTATCGCCGGGAACTGGGCGCCGTTTCGCGGTTCGTCTTTTCGCTCGTCGCCCCCTTTCTGCGCATATGGGACGTGACGACGGCGGCGCGTGTGGACGCGTTCGTGTCGAACTCGGTTCACGTGTCGCGCCGTATCGCGCGCGTCTACAATCGCATGTCGACCGTGATCTATCCGCCCGTGGCCATCGAGGATTTCGAGCCGGCGGAAACGGTGGACGATTACTATCTTTGCGCCGGCCAGCTCGTCACCTACAAGCGGCCGGACCTTGCGGTTCAGGCCTTCACCCAGATGAACAAGCGGCTGGTCGTGATCGGCGACGGGCCGCATCTCGACGCCTTGAAGAAGATCGCGGGTCCGACGGTGACCTTCCTCGGGCGCTGCGACTTCGCGACGCTTCGCCATCATCTCAGTCATTGCCGCGCGCTGGTCTTCCCGGGTGAGGAGGATTTCGGCATCCTGCCCGTGGAGGCCATGGCGAGCGGGCGTCCCGTCATCGCCTATGGCGCGGGCGGCGCGGTGGAAAGCATCGGCGACGAGGGTGCGGGTGTCTTCTTTCGGGACCAGACTGTGGACGGCTTGATCGAAGCGGTCGAGCGCTTCGAGGCGCGGGCGGACGAATTCGATTCGAAGGCCATCCGCGCGCGGTCGGAAAATTTCTCGGCGGCTCGTTTTCGCCGTGAAATGCAGACATTCGTCGAGACCGAATGGGCGCGCAAGCAATCTGCGTTCGAGCGCCCATCCTGGAATCGCGAGCCGGCCGACTTGAAGGAGCGCGATCTCCTGCTTCCCGCGAAAACCGATCAGGCGTAATCAAGACCAGCAGGGCATGGTGGAGACTGTAGTATGGAAATGAAGTTTCCGCCCCTCAGTGGCGCCGGCGTGCGCGAAGGCCGCGCGGGCAATCTGCGCGACGAGTTGTATCGCCTGTTCGGTTTCGTTCGGCGGCAGATCCTGCTCGTTGCGATCGGCGCGGGCGTGGCGGCGGTTCTGGCAGCGATTATTCTCCTCAACACCGTACCGACCTATCGCTCGCAGATCCGGCTTCTGTTCTCCGAGCCGCCGAACTTCATGCAGGCCGATCGCGATCGACGCGCGCTGGGGGAGGCGGACGAATATATCGCGACGCAAATCGCGCTGATCGAATCGCGCAGCATTGCCGAGCGTGTCGTCAAGGATCTCAACCTCGGCGCCCGCGTCGATGAGATGCACCAGAGTCATGGCCTTCTGTCCTCGCTGGGTTCGCTCTTCTCGAGCAGCGAGCCCAAGACCGAAACGCCCCAGGAAGCCGAAAGCGCGGATGAACGCGCCATCGCGTATTTGCAATCCAACCTTGCCGTCTTCCGCATCGCGCGAAGCTATGTGATCGAGATCGGCTTCGATTCCTCGGACCCGACGCTGGCCCGCGAAGTGGCGGATGCCTACGGCAAGGCCTTTCTGGCCGATCAGGTCGAGGGGCGCCTCGACGGCCTGAGCCGCATCAGCAAATGGTTGGAAGTCCGCATCGAGGAAATCGGTCGTGGTTCGCGCGAAGCCGCCGAGGCCGTCACGCGCTTCCGCGCCGCAAACGGGCTGGTCGCGGCCGATGGGCGTCTGGTGACCGATCAGCAGCTCGAAGGCCTGAACCAGCAACTGATCAACGCGCGTGCCAGCGTGTCGGCGGCGCAGGCTCAGGTGGAGATCTATTCCGCTGCGATCAAGGACGGAAACGTTCAGACCCTGATCGGCCTGCGCCAGCGCGGCAGCAGCAACAATGCCAATTCGTCCAGCGATATCGCCAGCGACTACCTTCTCGCCGCCGAGAGAGAGCGCGCGGTGATCGCGCGCTGGGGCGCAGACAATCCGCAGGCCAAGGCTATCACGGCCGAGAAAGAGCGTCTTGCCGACCAAATCCGTGCCGAGGCTCGGCGCACGCTCGACGCCTACCAGGCCGAGCTCGCTCGCAGCCAATCCGAGCTCGCGGCGATCAACAAGAATGTCGATGCGGCAACCGCCAAGAGTGAGGGCGTCAGCTCCACGATGGTCCAGCTGCGCACGCTGGAGCAGCGGGCGCAGTCCTACCAGTCGCTTTACCAGAACTATCTCGATCGCTATCAGGAGCTGATTCAGCAGCGCTCTCTGCCGATCGACACGGCGCGCATCATCACCACCGCGGTCCAGCCGGACTCGCCGCTTTTCCCGAAATACAAGATCGTCATGGCGCTGTCGCTCGTGCTGGGTGGGGCCCTTGGCGCGGCCGTCGGCGTCGGGCGCGAGTTCTTCGACCGCTCGCTGCGCGGGCGCGCGGACGTGGAAGCGCATGGCGTCCCCTTCCTCGGCTTTATTCCGGCGCTCAGCCAGAAGGCGGGGCTTCTTGGCGGCGTGTCTCCTGACAAGGCCGATCGTATTCTCGACCGAACGCTTCAGCGCCTTCTGGTGGCGACGGACGCGATGCGCCTGGAGCCTATGGTCATCGCGATCACGCCGCTCGAAAACGACAAGGCCCAGAACCAGTCCTTCATCGCCAAAGCCTATGCCGACGAATTGGCCAAACTCGGCCATGAAGTGTTGTTGATCGCGCGCAATCCCGAGCGTGCTTCGACAGCGGCGGCGGGCGCGCTGGCGCGGCACAGCGCGCGCTCCCTTGTCGCCGAGCCCGGCAGCCATCAGAACCCCACGGTCATTCCGGCAGGCAATCTGCCGGTTCTCAGCCAGTCGGCCAATCGCACGGGGGTTCAAACACTAGGCTCCAGCGTGTCCGGCCTGTCCGGCCGCTTCGATCGCGTCGTGATCGAAAGCACCTCGCTGGAGCAGGCGCTGCATGTTTCGGCGCTGCTCCCTTCGGTCGATCGCTTCATCGTGCTGGCCCGGTGGGGCAGCATTCCGCGCCAGTCGCTGACGGAAGCCATTCGCTCGGTGCATGGGCTGCGTGCCAAATGCTCCGGCGTCGTGCTGGACGAGGCGGATCTCAGCAAGGTCGTTTGATCGTCCGACCACTGTTTGAAACGGTTCGAGCCCTTCGCCCCGAATGCCGGGTCGGAGGGCTCTTTCGTTTCGAACCGACGGCATGTCGCCGTTGAGCGCTGTCGCAATGTCCAAACGAAAGAAGCGGCCGATGCGCTGGGCATCGGCCGCTTCTTTCGTAGGGCAAAGACTATGGTTTGATCGTCAGCGGAAAAACGCCGCGCGGACCTGCTCGGAGAACATGTCCCGCTCGCCCGCGATGAAGTCGCGATAGGGCTGCTGTGCTTTCAAATGGGTCTCGAAATCACCGAAGACCTGCGCCACGAGAGCGCCGAACTTGGCTTCCAGCGACGGATCGATGGCGAGCTTGTAGCGGTCTTCCAGCGGCATGTCCTCTGCGAAGGCCGCCGAGCCGCGCTGGCCTGCGATCACCACGGTTCCAAGCGAGGCGGCCTCGCGCGGGAGGCGGTCCTTGCCGGGATGCTCGCCGAAATCGATGTAGATTTTGGCGCGGGCGAAGGCGTCCTCCACCTCGGCCTTGGTCATGTTGATGATAGGCTTGAAGGTGAGGCCGGGATGAGCGCGTTGCAGCCGCTCTGTGATCGGCAGGCCCTTCTTGGGATTGTAGAGAATGATGTCTTCTCGGGCCGGCGCGTCGGCCTTGGCCGGTGCGACCGAGAGATAGTCCGACAGAATGCCGCCTGACACCCCCCAGCGCTCAAGGCGAGCCCGAGCGTAATGAGACTGGAAGAGATGCTTGGTGCCCGACAAGGACTGCGCCTTCACCAGCGAGCGCTTGTAGGTGTTGGCGGCCAGACGCTGCGGGCCGCTGCGCTGCGACAAGAAGAAGTCGAAGCTCAGCCACCAGATGAACCGCTCGGCCTTAGAGAAGAGCGGGATCTGCCGGACCATGGTTTCCGGCGCCACGAGGCAATCGTTCTTGCCGAGCGTGAGCTTTTTCATCGGCGGCGTATCGTAGATCCGATAGCGCTCGGGAACCGGCGCTTCTGGGTCCGGCACGTAATGAATATACGCGTCTCCGCCCTGCCGCCGGATTTCGTGCACAAGCTGATGCAGAAGCTCCGGTCCGCCCGTCTGGACGTTCGACGGCGCGAGAACCGCGATCTTTCCATAGGCGCAACGAGTCATGCAAAGGCTCCGAAAGGGCAGGGTATCGAAAAGGGGGCAATCATTTTTGCGGCGAAGGCGGCGTTGCCACCGTCGCCGTATGGTGGTCCTTGGGCGTGATCGCATCGACCGGCAGTCGGCACACGCCAAGGAAGAAGTCTTTCACCAGAACCTTGCCGCCCAATCCCGCGCCCGCCTCATAGGCCTTGGCGAATCGGAGGCGGCGGAAGACCGCAAGGCGTTCGCCAAAACGCGGCGCGCGATAGACCTCCCTGCGATCGCGGTAGAGATCGGCGAGACCCTGCCAATAAGCGGCTGCCGCCCGCGCATGGGCTCTGGTCCCGGAATCCGAGGCGTTCGCTTCTGCCTCGCGCAGGAGGCTCGCGCGGTGCGCGGCGATGCCATAGTGCATGTCCATGATCTCGGCGGAGGCGACGAGCTTGCCGCGCAGGCGCAGAAGCAGCCCCTTGCGCAAGCCGCCATAAGCGTTCTTCCCATGCTGGCGATAGCGCACCAGCCGGTCGGGCAGAATCACGGTCTTGCCGAAACTGTCGCCGAGGAAGTGAATCCAGCGATCATGCGACAAAGGCGAGCCGACCGCGTGATTGTCGAGGCCGCGCCGGTCGGATGGGATGCGGTCGAGGAGATCGCGCCGGAAGACCTGCGTCAGGCCGAAGAACACGTCCCAAGGCTCCAGAGACAAAGGCGGGCGAATCTCGAAGCCCGTTATCCCCTGCTCGAACGTGCCGATTTCCTGCGACTCGCCATCGATCAGCGAGGCGGCATGAACGCACATCACCGCCTGTTCGCGTTCAAGATGCGCCAAACAGGTCGCGAGCTTCTCCGGCGCCCATTCGTCGTCCTGATCGCAGAAGGCGACGTAATCGCCCGTCGCGAGCTTGGCATTGGTGAGGAAGTTCTCGCCATAGCCAAGCCGCATCGCGTTTCTCTGGATGCGAACCGGAAAGGGTGCGGAGGCCGCGAAGGCGGCGACGATCTCGAGGGTCGCGTCGCTCGATCCGTCGTCGCCGACGATCAGTTCGGAAGGCAGATGCGTCTGAGCGCGGAGGCTTTCCAGCTGGGCCGATATGTACCGGGCGCCATTATAGGTCGCCATCACCACCGAAACCGTTGCCATCAATGCCTCCGAGCCCTGCCGCTCAACCGACGCTCGCCGGGGCGAGCTGCTTTTCGAACAGGGCGAGAGCCCGGCCACAGGCCTGATCCATGTTGTAGTAGGCGTAGTCACCCAGACGCCCGGCAAACCAGACCTTGCCCGACAGGTCGCGCGCCATCTGCTGGTAAGGCTGAAGCGCTTGCGACGTGCCTTCCGTCGGGATGGGATAATAGGGCTCGTTCGTGCCCGGCACATAGGCCTCGGGATATTCCTCGACCAGAACCGAGCCTTCGCCCTTCTGCCCGGTCAAATGCTTGAACTCGGTGATGCGCGTGAAGCCGAATTCGTTGGGGTAGTTCACGGTGCCGACCGGCTGAACCATGCTCTCCGGCGTTTCGACGAGGCGGAAGCGCAGGCTGCGATAGGGCAGGGCCCCATGCTCGTAGCGGAAATACTCGTCGATCGGACCGGTGAAGACGACCTTGGCGTCTGGATAAAGCTCGCGAACGGCCTCGTATTCGGTGTTCAGCGACACTTCGATATTGGGATGATCCAGCATCCGCTTGAACATGGCGGTGTAGCCATCCACCGGCATGGCCTGGAAGCGATCCTGAAAATAGCGATCGTCGCGGCTGACATGCACCGGAACGCGCGCGCTCACGGATGGCGCGAGATCCTCGGGCTTCATGCCCCATTGCTTGAACGTGTAATTCTCGAAAACGCGCGAATACACGTAGTCGGCAAGGAAGGTGAGTTCGGGATTGCCATCCTGGCGCATCTTCAGGATGGGAACCTTGGTGCCGTAGCCATAGGCGCCGATCAGCGCGTCGCTCAGGCGCTCGGCCATCTTGGCCGGAAAAAGGTCGGTCAGCGTGTTCAGGTTGAACGGAATCGGCGTGTAGCGCCCATCCACATGCGCCAGCACGTGATGGAAATAGGGCCGCCATTCCGTGAAGCGCGACAGATAGGTCCAGATCGCCTCGCTGTTCGTATGGAAGATGTGCGGGCCGTATTTGTGGACCAGAACGCCGTAGGCGCCGGGATAATCATAGGCGTTGCCGGCGATGTGATCGCGCCTGTCGATCACCAGAACCTTCTGGTCCAGAACCCCGGCGATGCGCTCCGCTAGAACGGCACCTGTGAAGCCCGCGCCGACAATGACCCATTTGGGCTGACTGGTGGAGTGCATGAATCCGCTCTTCTCGCTGCGATGGTGCAAAGCAACATCGTCGTTACTCTTAGTCAAGGATGGAATATTGAATATCCCAATAAAACGGCATCCGAGACAGTTTTAAGCAATTGATATTTCGGACTGCTCGGTCGAATGGTCGCTTCGATCCGACTCTATTACGGCGGGCGATGTCTCGTAGCGCGAGCGCCCGGCCGCCAGCATGACACCCATCGTCATTCCGGTGAGCGAACCGAAATCCGGGCTGGTGCCGATCAGGATGCCGATGGCGAAGCCGGGCAGGAGAGCCCAGCGACCGGCCGTCAGAAGGGCGGCGGCTTGCCCGTCCCTCTTCGGCCGGCGGCGCACGTAGCAGGCCAGCACGAATCCACCATAAAGCACGACGCCGAGAAGGCCGGTGTTGCTGGCCAGCGCAACCCAGAAGTTCGACGCTCGCGAGCTACCGACCCCGATTCCGAGACCCCAGGACGAGACGAAGGCCTCCCACGCCGTGCGCGTCCACATGTTGCGCTCTTCGAAGGAACTCGACGTGGTCTTGGAGACGAGAAGATCGTCCAGAATAAAGGCGATTCGATCGATTAGGGCGGGCTGGAGCAGGAACAAGGCCGCAATCGCCGCCAGCGCGAGCAGACCGATCAGCGCTTCCACCCGGATCGCGTTCATCGTGTCTTGGTCGAAGCGCATGACACGCCAGATCCATTCCAGCCCGACCGAGGCCAGGAAGACACCGAGTCCGACATAAGCCGCCGAGGACGAGGACATGATCGCGAAGATCGCGAGCCCGCCGCAGGCGGGCAGCGAGAGAAGGCGCATCGGATCGGAGGCCGGAAAGGCGCGGCGTGCGAAATACAAAAGCGCCAGAAGCACGACGCAGGTGCTGCCGAAGGCAGACGCTTCCGGCATCAGGCCGACGACCCGCCGCGCGCCCAGAACCTCGGCGTCCACCAGAAGCGCATAGGTGGCGGTTCGGAACGCGTCGAGAATTGCATCCAGCGGAACGAAATTGCTGGCGTAGTCGAGAAGGCCGGTTCCAACCGTCACGAGGCAGCCGGCAAGGATCGCGCGCGGCACGACGGCGCGCACGCGCGCGCTTCGCAAGCCGACCGAGGCGGTCAGCGTCGTCATAACCGAAATCGCGAGATAGGCGAGCTGCGAAATGTTCTGGGTGCTGGGAGCCAGCGGCGCCATCGGCCCTTCGATCGCGCGCACAGGCACGACGAGAATCTGCCCCGCGAACAGACGCGGCATGAGCAGAGTGCTGACGATGCAGACGAGGAGAAAGGTGAAGAGCAGCGCCTGCGGCCGCGCGTGCAGCACTCCGCTCAGGAGGTTCGCCGCCTGCCCTGGCGCGAGAAGGATGCGCAGCGACAGGAGCGCCGCCACGATCGGCAGGGGGGTGAAAGTCAAGCCGCCCGTCAGGGCCGGCGGCACCGCCGCCAACGATCCGAACGGGACGGCGCAAAAGAACAGGACGATGAGGGCGGGCACGCCCCGAACGAAGGCCAGCAGCGCCAGAAGCCAGAAAAGAGCGAGAACGAGAGCCGACATGGACGCCGCGCCAGATCAGGCCGATGCGGCCGCGAGGCCCGTATGCCAATGCCCCCGGAAATAGCCCGTCTTGAGGACGTAGATCACCATGGACACGGATACGAAGCCTTCCACGATCAAAAGGGTCATCGCTGCGCCTTCGGGGCCGAAGGTCTTGATCAGCGGTGCGATGATCACGAGGCTCAAAATGCCGCCGCTCACGAGAATCGTGTTGAAGGCCTTGGTGCGCTTGTTGGGCAAAAGGATCTGAAGGCCGAGAAAGGTCGAGAAGGACATGACCACAGGCAGGAAGGCCAGCCAGCGCAGGACCTCGGCCGCCGCCGCGAACTGCTGCCCGCCGATCAGCACCACGAATTGCGGCGCCAGAACCCAAAGCGCACCTGTGATCCCCGTCGAGATCACCACGAGGCCGATGCCGGAAATTTTCAGAAGCGGCGCGGCCGAGCGCGGATCGGACGCCACGAGACGGCTGATGCGCGGGAAAAGAGCGGTCGAAACGGGCTGAAGCACCGATTGGGCGGCTTGCCGGATGCGGTCGGCGAGGGCGAACTGCCCGACCGCCACGGGACCTGCCAGGAAGCCCAGAATCACGGGCGTCAGATTCACATAGATGCCGATCGCCGTGGTCGACAGGAAGATCGCCGAGCCCTCTTTGATCTCTTCGAAGATATCTCGTGCGCTCGGCCGGCTCCAGATCAGAATGCCGTCGCGATGCAGCAGCCAGACGCTGACAAAGCCCGCCACAAGAGAAACCGTGCCCTGGATGGCGATGATCAAGGGCGCATCATCCGGCGCATGGACGAGAAGGATGATCAGCACGAGCGTCAGGATTCGACCGCCGATCTGGATAGCCGAAAAGGCCTTCATCCGCTCCAGCCCCTGCAGGAGCCAGTTGGGGAACAGGGCGGTGCCGGCGATGACCACAAGACCCCAGGCGTAGAAGGGGGCGGCGTCGGCAAAGAAGGGAACGGTCTCGATCAACACGAGAAGCAGGGCGCCCATGAGGCCGGCCAGAATCACCTGGCCCGCGATGGTCGCGATCGCGACGCGCGACACTTCATGAGGGTCGTCGCCGATCGCCGCGATCTTGCGCGTCGCGCTCCAGGAAAAACCCCAGGACACGACGAGGCAGAAGAAGCTGAGAACCATCTGCGTCAGCGCGACATGGCCCCAGTCCGCCACGCCCAGAACGCGCGTCGTATAGGCGGCGATAGCCAGGGGCAGCACATAGGCGGAGATCTGAAGAAAGCCGAGCGCGGTGATATTGCCGATCAGGCCCGCGCGCGCATGACCGCCCGCAGGCGGAACCGCCTCCGCCGCCGAGTTGGACGGTTTGCGACGCAGGAAGTCCAGGCCGGGCATACGAAATCTCCTCACCATTCGGTGGGCTCAGCGAAATCGGTCGAACGGCGGCTTGCTGCACTGCACGAAAAACCGGCAATGAAAGTCACTATGCATTGACTTTCCGTCAGCGTCCAGCAAGAAAATCGGTTCAGGCCTTGCCGCAGTGCAAAAAAATCCAATTAAGATTCATATCAATTCAGATCGTTGCTTGTTGTCCTTAATGACTGGTGGCGTTTGTATGGCGAGAATATGGTGATCGGCGGTTCGAGGCAGTGTCTTTGTATGCGACGGCTGGCAGTCGCCGCGCTTTCGAACGGTTAGTTCATGAGTATGATGGACAGGAACGCGAGTTTGGTAGTCGGATCGAAGTTGCCCGTGTATATCGGGATCGCCACCTCGGGTCGTGCGCCGATCCTGAACGAGGTGCTCCGCGATCTGGCGCGTCAGGAGACTCTGCCCGCGCGCGTTCTCGTCTGTCCCGCCCGCGAGGAGGACTTGGACTTTCCACCCAGTGAGACTTTGCCCTTCGAGGTGGAGCGGGTTCATTCTACGCCCGGCGCCTGCGTCCAGCGCAACGCCATCATGGATCGGCTGTCGATGGAGCGGGACGGCGTGCTCCTGTTCATGGACGATGATTTCTTCCTGCGCGCCGACTATATCTCGGAATTGTCCCGGCTCTTCCAGTCGCATCAGGATGTGGTCATGGCCACCGGCACGGTTCTGGCCGATGGCGCACCGGGGCCGGGTTTGAGCGTGGAGGAATCCCTCGCCATTCTCGCGGCCGATCGTGACGATGTGCCCGAACGGATCGAGCCTGTTTATAATGGTTATGGTTGCAACATGGCCGTGCGCCTGGAGGCAGCCGAGCGACACAGCCTCCGTTTCGATGCCGAACTGCCGCTTTACGCCTGGCTGGAAGATGTCGATTTCAGCCGGCGGCTGGCGGCGCATGGGCATCTCGTCTCGTCGACGCGCCTGCGCGGCGTTCACATGGGCGTCAAGCGCGGACGCGGTTCGGGCGTCAGGCTGGGATATTCCCAGATCGCCAATCCCTGGTATCTCATGCGCAAGCGCACCATGCGACCCGATCTCGCCGCCCGTCAGGCTCTGCGCAATATCGCGGCGAATGTCGCCAAGATGGGTAGGCCCGAGCCTTGGGTCGATCGCAAGGGCCGCGTGAAGGGCAACCTTCTGGCGGTGGCCGATCTCCTGCGCGGACGCATTCATCCCCGGAACATTCTTTCGCTCTGATCGCACGGCAAGACCCCGCGCGTGGCGCGCCGATCTTGGTTCGGCGCACTCGCCCAGCATAAGGATAGACGATGCGACCCCACCGCCTACAGCGTCTGGCGACGCGCTTTCTTCTGGTTGTCGGCACGCTGGCTGCCGTCCTCGGCACGCCGGCCCGTGCGGAAGAGCAGAAGCTCGATCTCAGCCAATACGACATCACCTTCGCGGATGAGTTCGATACGATCGACGTGTCGGCTTGGGGACCGAACACACGCTGGATCGCGCATACGCCTTGGCATGGTGATTTCGGAGACGCGCAATTCGTCGATCCGCGCCCGGGTTTTCCCTTTACCACCGAAAACGGTATCCTGACGATCACGGCGGCGCGCAACGCCAACGGAAAATGGGAAAGCGGGCTTCTGTCGGGCCATGACCTGAAGGGGCATGGTTTCGCGCAGACCTATGGCTATTTCGAAATGCGCGCCAAGCTGCCGGCGGGCGAGGGCGTCTGGCCGGCCTTCTGGCTGATGGGAACAGAGCGCTCGAAATACGCTGTGGAAGTGGACGTGATGGAGTTCTACGGCCACGAGCCGACGAAGTTCCAGAGCTATTACCATCTTTGGCAGATGGATGGAAAATCGCCCGAGAAGCATATCGGTCACATGCAGCAGGCCGGGATCGACCTGACGAAGGATTTCCATACGTTCGGCGTGATGATCGAGAAGGACAAGACGACCTATTATCTCGACGGGGTCGCCTACTGGTCGTTCGACACGCCGCCGGAATTCGCCCAGCCCTTGTTCCCGCTGGTCAATCTCGCCCTGGGGAGCGGCTTCTCGATCGAAAATACGCCCGATCCCTCGCGTCTCCTCGTGGACTATGTCCGCATCTACGCAAAGAAGCCGAACTGATGCGCGTTCTCCATCTCGCCAATCATTGCCGAATGGGACATGGGAATGTCCATCTCGCCGTTGATCTCGCTTGTGTGCAGGCCGAAAAGGGCGATACGGTCTTTTACGGATCGGAAGGCGGCGAGTTGGAACCCACGTTGGCCGCATCCGGCGTGACGCATGTCACGGTTGTGCAGCGCACACGTCGTCCGCAGCAGTTGCTGGGTTCGGTGGCGCAGTTGCGTCGCCTCATCCGGCGGGAGCGGATCGACATCGTGCACGCGCATATGATGTCGGGCGCCGTGCTCGGCTATCTCGCGACGCGCGCCAGCCGGGCGCGGCTGGTCACCACCGTCCATAATTCCTTCGATTCCCACGCTCGAATCATGCGGCTCGGCGACCGCGTCGTCGCGGTCAGCCAGGCCGAGCGGACCGCCTTGCTCTCGGTCGGGTTCAAGGAGCGGCAGCTCGCGACGATCGTCAACGCGACGCTCGGCGGCGCGAGGATGCGCATGTTCGGCTCTAAGGACGTCTGGAGCCGTTCGGTGCCGGTGCTCAGCACGGTCTGTGGCCTGCATCGTCGCAAAGGCGTCGATACGATCATCGACGCTTTTGCTTCGCTTGCGGGTCGCCATCCTTGTGAATTGCATATCGTCGGTGACGGCCCAGACCGGCAGGCTCTCGAGAGCCGAGCCGCGGCGACGGGCTTTGGCGGGCGCATCGTCTTTCACGGTTCGCTGGAAGACCCAGGCCGCATCCTGCGCGGTGCTGACATCTTCGTTCTCGCCTCCCATGCCGAGCCGATGGGGCTCGTCAATATCGAGGCCCGGCAAGCCGGTTGCGCCATCGTCGCATCGGATGTCGGGGGTATCCCGGAGATTCTGGACGGTGGCCGCGCCGGCATGCTCGTTCCGCCGCGCGACACCGCTGCCTTCGCGCAAGCCATCGAGCGTCTGCTGACCGACCCCGATCATCTGCGCGACATGAAGCAACGCTCACAAGACGGCATCGAACGCTTCGGCGTCGAGCATCTGTGGCAGGAGCATGATCGTCTTTATGCGGGATTGATGAGCGAGCCGGCATAGCCGGCCTCGTCTTAAGAAGCAGACGCCGCAAAAATCCAGCGAGTCGGAACTCGCGACGGTGTGTAGAGTCTCGGCTTTGAATTCGAAGGAGAAAGTCAGCTGATCAGCAACATCGAGGTCGGCTGCCGGCCATAGCCCTACTGCCGTGCGTATTGAGGTCGCAGGCTAATCGAGACTCTGAAAGAAAAAGAATATATAAAGCTTTTGGATAGATGGTGCCGCTTAGGTGACTCGAACACCTGACCCCATCATTACGAATGATGTGCTCTACCGACTGAGCTAAAGCGGCTTGACCTTGCGTTCCCGCCGGCCGTGAGCGAGTAACTACCCAATTCATTGGATGGCCGCAAGAGGGAAAATCGAAATTTGGGCCGTTCGGGAAAGGCGGCCGCTAAGTCTCTGAGTTCCTTCGGTATCGATCAGATGGACCCGAGCCGAGAGCGGGCGGCGGCGTATTCCCGTTCGAATCGTTCGATGAGATTCGCAGTGGGAACGATGGAATCGATGGAGCCAATCCCCTGGCCGGCGCCCCAGATTTCCTTCCAGGCCTTGGCAGCCTTGTCGCCAGCAAAATCCATCTTGGACGGATCGGATTGGGGAAGGTGGTCGGGGTCGAGGCCGGCCGCGAGGATGGAGGCACGTAGGTAGTTGCCGTGAACGCCGGTGAAGAGATTGCTGTAGACGATGTCGGCCGCGTGACCATCGACAACGGCCTGCTTGTAGGCCTCCGCGGCGTTGGCTTCGTCCGTGGCGATGAAGGCGGAGCCGATATAGGCGCCGTCCGCTCCCATGGCTTGCGCCGCCAGAATGCCCGCGCCATTCGCGATCGCGCCCGACAGGAAGAGCGGGCCGTCGAACCAGCGGCGGATTTCGGACACGAGGGCGAAAGGCGACAGCGTACCGGCATGACCGCCCGCGCCGGCCGCCACGGCGATCAATCCATCCGCGCCCTTCTCGATGGCCTTGCGGGCGAAGCGGTCGTGAATGACATCGTGAAGGACGAGGCCGCCATAGGAATGAACAGCTTGGTTGACCTCTTCGACCGCCCCGAGCGAGGTGATGACGATGGGAACCTTGTGATCGACGCAAACCTTCAGATCCGCTTCGAGGCGCGCGTTGGATTTGTGAACGATCTGGTTGACGGCAAACGGCGCGGATGGGCGATCGGGATGCGCCGCGTCGTAGGACGCGAGCGCCTCCTCGATCTCGAAAAGCCAGTCGGTCAGAGCCTCGGCGGGGCGCGCGTTGAGCGCAGGGAACGCGCCGATAACGCCCGCTCGACATTGGGCGATGGTGAGCGAAGGACGCGAAATGATGAACAAAGGCGCGGCGATCGCGGGAAGTCGCATACGGGCACGGACGGAAGAGGGAAGACCCATGGTGCAATCGCCTTTGACGTAAACGTAATACTAGACCTAACGCAACGGGTGCAGGCTGCCAAGGGAGGGAGCTTGCTGCAGCGCGTAAGGTTGAAGCTGCGTGGCTACTCCTGGGGTTCAGGCCGGACATAGGGCGAGGTAGTTATGCGGTCGCTGAAACCGTATGCCCCATGCCCAGACAATTTGAAGCTTCTCTTCGATCCTATTTCCTGCATAGGCCGAAAAGAGGCATGGGTCTTAACCATAGTGGCAGATCGGCAACGCAACTGCGTTTTTGCGCCGCACTTGGTCCCGGAAAGGGCGGATTCGCGTTGGAACCTGACTGCGTCACTATCTGGAAGGTCCTGCTCATGCCGTCTCGCTCCAAGCGCTTTGCCCTGGCTGCAGCCGGTGTGTTGACGATCTGCACCTTGGGGGCTCTCGGAAGCGGTTTCTCGATCGAGGCCGATGCGGGCAGTCCGACTATCACCTCGAACCCCGCCAGTCCGGATGTGGCGGAAGTCGCCGCGTCTCAGGATGTGGCGGCGCCGTTTGGGGGAAATTGCTCGGAAGAATGCGAGACCAGTCTGGCGCTCCTGTCGGATAGCGACCGGGAGGGTTTGATCGACCTGCCGAGCCGGGTGCAGCGAACCCTGGCGGCCATCGGCCCGATCAAAGGCGATGGCGGAACCAAGGCGGCCGCCGAGGTTGCCATGCATCTCAGCGATCCGAATGTCGAAAAGGCCGCTGCGCTTCCCGGCGTAGAAGAGACGTTGGCCGCCCCCGTTGAAGCGGAGGGCGGCGATGTCGACTGCACGCTACGTTGGTTCGGCTTCCTGGATCAACCGGTCCGAACCGTCGGAACCCATCGCTGTCGAATCGCGAAGGCGGCGGACGGCGCGGTGACGATCGAGAAACTAACGGGCGAGCGCTTTCTGGTGCATCTTGCGCCTCTCAACGATCGATTTTCCGCCTATCGCGGCCGATCTTTCCTGCCGGATCAGGACGAGCGGGACTATGATCTGAAATCGCCCGTGAATGCCGGAAACGCTAATTTCGGAAATATTTCGGGCTTGGCCACCATCAGCGGCGGCCAGATCGTTCTGATCGGCGGGTCGGAACTCGGCATGTCGCCGCCGGACGATACGTTCTTCTCGGTCCTCACCTTGTCAGGTCGCTGACCCGATTGCCGCATGACCCTTGCGATCGAAGCTGTATCGGCCGATCTTGAGAGGGCATGAGCTCGATTTTTCCGCCTGCCCCCATCACGCCTTCGCTTTTTCCCGAAGCCCGCTCCTTCGTTGTCCGCGTGATCGACACGGAAACGGCGGGGCATAAGCTGGAGGAGGATGCCGTCATCGAGATCGGTTCGGTCGATCTCGATCTGGCGAATGGCCGCATCTTCCATTCGATGCAGACGATGGCCGATCCGGCCGGCGTCGAGATCAACCCGCACGCACGGCGGGTCCATAAGATCACGGATGAGATGCTGAAGGGCGCGCCGCCCTTTGCCGAGGCGGTTCGCCCCTTCGCGGAGGCAACGATCTTCGCCGCTCAGCGCGCCAGCTTCGATCGCTCCCGGCTGCGCCTCGCGGGCACGTGGCTCTGCACCTACAAACTCGCCCTGCGCGCCTTTCCCGATGTGCGCGCGCATGGGCTCCAGTCGCTCGTCAAATATGTGCCGCTCGATCTTTCGGATGTGGAAGCCGAGTTGCAGGGCCTGCATCCGCACCGCGCGCTATTCGACGCGCTCTGCACGGCGGTGCTGCTTCGGCGCATCACGGCCGAGCTTCTGCCACGCTGCCGCGATCTCACGGACTTCTTGGAGCGCGCGGAGCGCGTCTCGAACGAGCCTGCGCTCCTAGCCCGACTTCGCTTCGGGCGGTATCGCAACGCCGCGCTGCGTGACGTGCCGAGCGATTATCTGGAATGGCTGGTGCGAGAGCCGGGGATGGATGCCGACGCTGTCTATACCGCGCGCCATCATCTCCAGCGTCGGGCCGACCAGGCCGTTGCGGCCATGGCGCGGCCGCTTCCCGCCGCCTGACCGCCTTCCGAAGTGGTAGACCGGCGCTAAGTCAAGGAGGGAAGACTCTCTCGTTCCTCGGAGCTGGTCGCCTTGCAGCGTTTTGCCGAACTCCTCGACCGTCTGGTGCTGACGCCGTCGCGCAACGGCAAGCTGAAGCTGATGGTGGATTATTTCCGCACGGTGCCGGACCCCGAGCGCGGCTACGCACTGGCCGCGCTGACGAGCGAGCTGGACATTCGCTCCGTCAAACCCGCCATGCTGCGAGACCTGATGACGAGCCGGATGGACGAGGTCCTGTTCGGCTATTCCTATGATTACGTCGGCGATCTTGCGGAGACGATCGCGCTCGTCTGGCCCTCGCCGCATGATGGCGAGGCGCGGGGGCGCAACGATGTTCCGAGCCTTGCCGAAGTGATCACCACGCTGGATGCCGCCACGCGCGCCGAGGGGCCTAGGCTCGTCGAAGACTGGCTCGATCGTCTGGATTCGTCGGGTCGCTATGCGCTTCTGAAGCTGGTGACGGGTTCCTTGCGCATCGGCGTCTCCTCGCGCCTTGCCAAGCAGGCTCTGGCCGATTTCGGCTCGAAGGACGTCGCCGAGATCGAAGAGCTTTGGCACGGGCTGCGCATTCCCTATCTCGACCTCTTCGCATGGCTGGAGGGCGATGCCGAGAAGCCCGTGTCGGCCGCAGCCTCGCCCTTCCGGCCCGTCATGCTCTCGCAGCCGCTGGAAGCGCCCGATTACGGACGGATCGACCCGGCGGCCTATGCCGCCGAATGGAAGTGGGATGGCATCCGCGTGCAGGCGACGGTGGAGCGCGGCGTTCGGCGCCTCTATTCGCGCACGGGCGACGACATCTCCGGGGCCTTTCCCGACCTTCTCGACTTCATGACCTATGACGGCGCGCTGGATGGCGAGCTTCTCGTGGCGCGCCCGGCAACAAAGGCCGGCGCTCCGAAGGTGGAGCCGCATGGCGGGGCGGTGCAGGACGACATTGTCGTCGGCACCTTCTCCGACCTTCAACAGCGGCTCAACCGCAAGAGCGTCTCGGCCGCCGTGATGAAGAAGCATCCGGTCTTCCTGCGCACCTACGATCTGTTGCAGGAAGGGGGCGAGGATTTGCGCGCGTTTCCCTTTGCCGAGCGCCGGAAGCGGCTGGATCGGTTCGTGGCCGAGCTCGAGCCGACGCGCTTCGATATCTCGCCCTTCGTGCCCTTCGCCGATTTCGAGGCCTTGTCGAAGCTTCGCGCCGAGCCGCCTCATCCCGTTATCGAAGGGCTGATGCTGAAGCGCTGGGACTCGGCCTATGTGCCCGGCCGGCCGAAAGGCCCATGGTTCAAGTGGAAGCAGGACCCGCGCCTGATCGACGCCGTGCTGATGTATGCGCAGCGCGGCCATGGCAAGCGCTCAAGCTTCTATTCCGACTATACGTTCGGCGTCTGGACGGGATCGAGCGATCAGCCGGAGCTCGTGCCGGTGGGCAAGGCCTATTTCGGCTTCACGGACGAGGAGCTGAAACAGCTCGACAAATATATTCGCGACAACACGATCGATCGCTTCGGCCCTGTGCGCTCGGTGCGCGCCGAGCCCGATCACGGGCTTGTGCTGGAAGTCGCCTTCGAGGGGCTGGCGCGTTCGACCCGCCACAAGTCTGGGGTGGCCATGCGGTTTCCGCGCATCTCGCGGCTGCGATGGGACAAGCCGGCCTTCGAGGCCGATCGGCTGGAAACGCTTCAGGCCATGCTCGAATGAAAGCCCTCCACCTTCACACGCGGATGAACTTGCATCGCCACAATCGCGTCTCTACGTCATGGCTCCCGAAGGTTTTGAGAGAAGGATCGCCATGTCCGGCCGTATGACGAGTTTTCTGGGCGGCTCGCCCCTGTCGGTAGCGGTCAGGCTGCTCGTCATCTCGCTGCTGGTCGGCGTCGTCCTGTCCTGGCTGGACCTCCGGCCGACTGAGCTGTTCAACCATCTGGTCTATCTCGTGGAGTCGGCTTGGCTGAGCGTCTTCGGCTCGCTGAACCGCACGATCGATTACGTGCTGATGGGCGCGGCGATCGTGGTGCCGATCTTCCTGATCTCGCGCTTTATCAAGACGCGCGGCTGATCGGAACGGTCAGACGAACTCGGCCGCCACACGGTGCAGGATCGTGTGGCGGCGCGCCAGCGTTTCGATATCGCGGGAATACCCGCCGCCGATGACGCCCGCGACCGGAATGAAGCGGTCGCGGAAAAAGCCGATGATGCGCCGGTCCCGCTCGGCGAGACCGTCATCCGACAGCGACAGGCGACCGAGCCGGTCCTCGCGATGCGGATCGACGCCCGCATTGTAGAAGACGATGTCGGGCCGGGCTTGCGTGAGGGCGTGTTGGAGAAGATCCGGCAGAAGCGCGCAATAAGCCTTGTCCTCCATCCCATCGGGAAGCGGCACGTCGCAGTCCGACTGCGCCTTCTCCTGCGGATAGTTGCGCTCGCCATGCATGGAGAGCGTATAGACGAGTGGGTCGCCGGCGAAGATGCGCGCCGTTCCGTCGCCCTGATGCACATCGCAGTCGAACACCAGAACGCGCCCCAGCGTGCCCTCATGCAGCAGCACGGCCGCCGCCACGGCGACGTCGTTGAACACCGAGAAGCCCGCGCCGCCCGTTCGGCTGGCGTGATGGCTGCCGCCCGCCGTGTTGCAGGCCAGCCCCGTGTCGAGCGCCAGCCGCGCGGCCAGAAGCGTGCCCCCCGTCGCGCAGCGCGAGCGGAGGGCGACACGCGCGTCGACCGGAAATCCGATCGCCTTTTCGATCGTCGGGGAAACGCGCTGCGTCAGCACGGCCTCGACATAAGCTGGGTCGTGGGCCAGTTCCAAAGCCTCGACGGGCGCGGGGACCGGCTCGTGAAAGCCGCGCGGCACCAATCGGTCCTCCACCAGGATTTCGGCCAGCCGCGTGAACTTGCGCATGGGGAAGCGATGCGCTTCATCGAACAGAGCATCGAAGGCCGGGTGGTGAACGAGCGGAAGTGGCATGAAATCAGCGCGACCCGGCGTCAGGGCCGGACCGCTTCCCAGCCGATCGGCGGATCGCGCGAGAGGATTTCCTCCATCTTCGTGTCCCGCAGCTGGCGGATCGTGTCGAGCCCGGTCTCGTCGAGGAATCGGATCATGTCATTGAGGATACGGATCGGCAGGTCCGGCCCGCCATAGACCATGGCGGAATACAGCTG
>NZ_BBWS01000024.1:0-28541 GCF_001463925.1 Aureimonas sp. N4
CCATAGACCATGGCGGAATACAGCTGCACGAGATCGGCACCCGCCTCGATCTTAGCGAGCGCCGTGCGCCCGTTCTCGACGCCGCCGACGCCGATCAGCGGGAAGTCGGGCCCGAGCGCCCGGCGGAAGGCCGCCAGAACATAGGTCGAGCGGTTGAAGAGTGGCCGGCCGGAGAGGCCGCCGGTTTCGTTCTCATGCCGGCTGCCTTCCACGCCGTGGCGCGAGAGCGTGGTGTTCGAGACGATCAGCCCGTCCACCTTGCGCCGCTTGGCGGTCTCGGAAATCGCCTCAACCTCTTCCAGCGACAGATCGGGCGCGACCTTGAGGAAAAGCGGCTTGCGATCCGTCGCCGTCAGCGCCGCCGCGCCGTCGCGCGCGGCGACCGCGTGGGTCAGGAGATCGTCGAGATCCGAGCCCTTCTGAAGGTTGCGCAAGCCCGGCGTGTTGGGCGAGGAAATGTTGATCGTGAGATAGCGAGCAAGTTCCGCGAAGCGGTGAATGCCGGTCACATAGTCGCCGATCCGATCCGTCGAATCCTTATTGGCCCCGATGTTGACGCCGACGATTCCCGCCTTGCGCGCGCGCTTTTCCATGCGCTCGGCGACTTCGGCATGGCCTTCATTGTTGAACCCGAGCCGGTTGATGACGGCGCGCGCCTCGGGAATGCGGAAGATGCGCGGCTTGGCATTGCCCTCCTGCGGCAGGGGCGTCACCGTGCCGATCTCCACGAAACCGAAGCCGAGGCGCAGCATCGCGTCCGGCACCTCGGCGTTCTTGTCGAAGCCGGCGGCCAGCCCCAGCGGATTGCCGAAGGTGAGGCCGACGAGTTCGGTGCGCAGGCGCGCGTCCAGCGGAATGTCCCGGCGCGGCACGAGGCCCCGCTTCAGCGCCTCGATCGCCAGCCCATGCGCACGCTCCGCGTCGAGCTGGAAGATCAGCGGGCGGGCGAAATCATAAAGGCTCATTGAACGCTTTCCGGGAAGACATGAAGCCCGTCCTCACCGAGCGGCAGGTCCTGAACATAAAGGACGGCGTCGAGGGAGAGGGGCGCATAGAGGTGGGGGAAGAGGGCGCCCCCGCGCGAGGGCTCCCAGACCAGCGCCTTTCCGAGCTGCTCGGGATCCACCGCCACCAGAAGAAGCGCCGTCTGCCCGCCGAAATGCTTGGCGGCCGTTTCACGAACCTGCGCGGCGGTCGAGAAGTGGATGTAGCCATCCGCGAGGTCGATCGGCGCGCCGTCGAAGCGCCCCTTCGCCTCGGCATCCAGCCAGGCATCGCGCGGTGTCAATTTGTAGATGGGGGCGTTCGTGCTCATGCTCGTTCCGCTGCCAGAGACGCCGAGGAAAATCAATTTGTCTCTCGATGGCAACCACAAGAAGGCGGGATTGCCCAATGGTTTGCCCGAGCACCACCCTTGCCTGAGCCGGTCAGGCGCTATCCTTCCGCCGGTTGAACCTTCAGGGAGCCGTGCATCATGCAGCTCATCGACCGACACTTCATCGAAACGCTGGCCATCGAAACGCGCGGTCGCGGCTTCACCGACATTTCGCGCCGGCTGGACGACATCCTGCGCCGCCATGGCGCGGGCGAGGGGCTGGCGACGATCTTCATTCGTCACACCTCGGCGTCGCTGACCATTCAGGAAAACGCCGATCCCGACGTGCGCGAGGACTTGCTGTCGGCCTTCGATCGTCTCGCACCCGAAAGCGCGCCCTATGTTCATACGCTGGAAGGGCCGGACGACATGCCCGCCCATATCAAGACGGCGCTGACCGACACGAGCCTTTCGGTGCCCGTGTCGGATGGTCGCCTGATGCTCGGCACATGGCAGGGCATCTACGTTTTCGAGCATCGCGCCCGGCCGCATCGGCGCGAGATCGTAGTGCATTTCATCGGCTCCGCTGCCGATTGAGGCGCGCCGCCCTTGCCGCGGCACCCGCCTTTCACAAGTCTGTCAGGGACAATCGGTCGCGCGGAGAAGGTGGGGAATGCTCAAGGAGTTTCGCGAATTCGCCCTCAAGGGCAATATGGTCGATCTGGCGATCGGCATCATCATCGGCGCGGCCTTTTCCGGCCTCGTCAATTCGATCGTCGCCGATCTTTTCATGCCGCTGATCGGTCTCGTGACGGGCGGCGTCGATTTCACCAACAAGTTTCTGGCGCTCAGCTCCAGCGTGACCGCCACGAGCTTGGCGCAGGCGCGGGAGCAGGGGCCTGTCCTCGCCTATGGCAACTTCATCACGCTCTCCATCAACTTCATCATCGTTGCCTTCGTCTTGTTCCTGATCGTCAAAGGTATGAACCGCCTGAAGCGGCAGGAGGAGCAGAAGCCGGCCGAGGAGAAGAAAGTGCCGCGCGAGGAGGAGCTTCTGGAGGAGATCCGCGATCTTCTGGCGTCGCGCGAGCGGGTTCGCCCGGGTCAGGTGCCGGGAACGGGACTTTGATGCCTTCACCCTTCCGTTTCCCCTCCCTGAGGGGTTGACGGTTCGCGCGGAAAGATCGACTCCCGACTGGGGCTCGCCCTGTCCGGCGGGCAGCAGAATTGGGATAAGTTCGCGGGCATGAGCCATCTTCATCGTCTTCGTGCGGGCGCTTTGGCTGTGCCTGAAAGCGGCATCGTCGCGGTCATCAACCACGCGCGCGGGCGCGACGGGTTGATCCCGCTTTGGGCTGGGGAGGGCGATCTGCCGACCCCATCCTTCATCGCGGATGCCACCGCGCAAAGCCTGAAGGCTGGCGAAACCTTCTACACTTGGCAGCGCGGCATCCCCGAGCTTCGCTCGGCCCTCGCATCCTACACCGAGCGTCTTTATGGCCGCCCGACCTCGCCGGAGCGGATCTTCGTCACCGGCTCGGGCATGCACGCGATCCAGACCGTCGTCTCTGCGCTGGTCGGCGAAGGCGACGAGATCGTCTTCCTGGCGCCCCTTTGGCCGAATTTCGAGGCCGCCGCCGCACTGACCGGCGCCAAGACTGTCCCCGTCGAGCTTCGCTTCGACGGCGTGGATTGGCGCTTCGAGCCCGAGCGCCTGCGCGCGGCGATCACACCGCGCACCCGCGCGATCTTCATTAACACGCCGAACAATCCGACCGGCTGGACCGCCGATCGCAAGACGATCCGCGCCATTCTGGATATCGCGCGCGAAGCGGGAATCTTCGTCATCGCCGACGAAATCTACTCGCGCTTCTTCTATGAGGGCGGCCGCGCGCCGTCCTTCCATGACGAGATGCGCGACGATGACGCCGTGATCTTCGTCAATTCCTTCTCCAAGAACTGGGCGATGACGGGCTGGCGCGTCGGCTGGATCGAGGCGCCCAAGGAACTCGGCGCGCTGATCGAGAACCTCGTTCAATATTCCAACTCAGGCGTCGCGGCCTTCATGCAGCGCGGCGCGGTGGCTGCGATCGAGCAGGGCGAAAGTTTCGTCGAGGAGCAGATCGAGCGAGCGCACAAAGCGCGCGACATCTTCACCCAAGCGCTTCTATCGACCAACCGCGTGCGCCTCGCGCCGCCGGCCGGCGCGTTCTATGCCTTCTTTGCGATCGATGGCATCGACGATGGCTACAAGGCCGCCTTCCGCATCGCGGACGAGGCGGGCGTCGGCCTCGCGCCGGGCACCGCCTTCGGCACGGGAACGCGCGCCTATCTCCGCGCCTGTTTCCATCGCCGTCTGGACGAGGTGGAAGAGGCTGCGCAGCGTCTGGCGCATTGGATCGGAAACGAGGCTTGAGCGCGCTCGGAGCCGCCGCGAGGCTGGCTCTGACGCTCGCCATCGGCACCATCGGGGGGGCTTTGGCCCATTCCGTCGATCTGCCGGTGGCTTGGCTCCTTGGCGCGACCATCACCGTCGCTGCGGCCAGCCTGTCGGGCGTTCCCATTCTGATTCCCACCCAGCTGCGGGACGCGACCTTCTTCATCCTCGGCATTCAAGCCGGCTCGGGCGTGACGCCCGATGTCGTTCATCAGCTCGCCCTCTGGCCGCTGTCCTTCGTCATCCAGATGGTCGGCGTCGCCTGCGTGGCGGCGGCCACCAATGTCTTCCTGCGACGCACGTTCGGATGGGATCGCGAAACCGCGCTTTTCGCCTCGCTGCCGGGGGCGCTGTCCTTCGTGCTCGCCGCCGCGTCTGAAACCAAGGCGGATATGACGCGCATCATCGTGGTGCAGTCCACGCGCCTGCTCTTGCTGATCGGCGCGCTGACGCCGCTCCTGGGCTGGCTGGAAGGTGGCGACACGATCAATGACGGCGTTCGCGGCGGCATCATCGGCTCTCCGCTGCAATATGTCCTGCTGATCGGCTCGGCGCTCTTTCTCGCTTGGGGTGGGGTTCGCTCGCGCGTTCCCGGCGGCCTGATCCTCGGCGCGCTTCTGGCCAGCGCCTTCATGCACGGAACCGAGATCGCGCCGGTCGCCATTCCCGGCTGGATCGCGACCCCGGCTCTCGTGGTTCTCGGCTGCACCATCGGCGGCCGGCTGCGGCGGGAAGATCGCACCGCCATGTTTCAGCTGCTGCCAGCCTCGCTGGGGGCCTTCGCCATCGGCATCACCTTGTCGGGAGCGGCAGGCGTCGTCGCGCTTCTCCTGCTCAGCATCTCCTTCGGCAAGATCGCGCTCGCCTATGCGCCGGGCGCGCTGGAGGCGTTGACGGTTCTGGCTTTCCAGTTCGATCTCGACCCCGCCTATGTCGCCGCGCACCACGTCGTGCGCTTCATGTGTCTGGCGATGATCGTGCCGATCCTCGCGCGGCGTTTTTCGCGTCAACGCAGCGAAGACTCGATCATCGCGCGTGAAGCCGCGCCGGGCGCGGATGCGCATGATACGAGCGACCCCGACGCTCGGCGCTGAGGCCTAACAAAGAAACGAAAAAGCCGGGCGAGGCCCGGCTTTCGTGATCATGATCGGCGTTGGGGACGATCAGCCGCCGGCCTGCGCCACGACGAGCGAGGTGACGTCCTCGCGGCGCTCCTCATGGGTCGGCCGGGTCGATGCGAAAGGAATGCCGAGCGCGGTCCAGGTCTCGACCAACGCGTCCCGCAGCACCGCGATCAGCGCGTCGTCATGCAGCGGCGTCGGTGTGATCCGCAGGCGCTCCGTGCCGCGCGGCACGGTCGGGTAGTTGATCGGCTGGATATAGATGCCATGGACCTGTAGCAGGCGATCGCTCGCCTGCTTGCACAGCTCGGCATTGCCGACCAGCACCGGCACGATATGCGTCTCGGAGGGCATGACCGGCAGGTCGGCCGCCGCGAACTCGGCCTTGGCGCGCGCGGCCTGGCGCTGCTGACCATGCCGCTCGCTCTGCGACTGCTTGAGATGGCGGATCGAAGCGACGGCCGCTGCCGCCAGCGCCGGGGGCAGGGCAGTGGTGAAGATGAAGCCTGGCGCATAGGAGCGCACGGCGTCGACCAAGGCGCGGCTGCCCGCGATATAGCCGCCGAGAACGCCGAAAGCCTTGGCGAGGGTGCCCTCGATCACGTCGAGCCGATGGGCGACGCCTTCGCGCTCGCAGATGCCGGCCCCGCGCTCGCCATACATGCCGACCGCATGGACCTCGTCAATATAAGTCATGGCGTTGTAGCGATCCGCGAGATCGCAGATCGCGGCGATCGGCGCGATGTCGCCGTCCATCGAATAGACGCTCTCGAAGACGATCAGCTTGGGCCGCTCCGGGTCGGCCGCCTTCAACAGCTCTTCCAGATGCTGAACGTCGTTGTGCCGGAACACGTGCTTGCGGCTGCCCGACTTGCGCACGCCCTCGATCATGGAGGCATGGTTCAGCTCGTCGGAAAAGATCAGGCAATCGGGCAGGAGCTTGGCGATGGTCGAGATCGACGCCTCGTTGGAGACGAAGCCCGAGGTGAAGACCAGCGCCGCTTCCTTGCCGTGCAGGTCGGCGAGCTCACGCTCCAGCTCGACCAGCGGATGATTGGTGCCGGAGATGTTGCGCGTGCCGCCGGCCCCCGAGCCCATGCTCGTGGCCGCATTCGTCATCGCCTGAAGAACAGCCGGATGCTGGCCCATCCCCAGATAATCGTTGGAACACCAGACAGTGATTTCGCGCGCTTCGTTCTCGTGGCGCCAGATCGCCGTCGGGAACCGACCAACGATACGTTCCAGGTCCGCGAAGACCCGGTAACGCTTTTCGGCGTGAAGAGCTTCGATCGCGGATTCGAAGTGGGACTGGTAGTCGATCATCCGGAACTCCTTCGTGAGAAGGGTTCTAAGGTTCTGGAACTTCAATGTCCATCGCTGGAAATCAGCTATGGACTGTCAAAAAGGAAGGGTGCCATGCAAGATCGCATGGCGGCGTGCGCGGCGATCGCGAGGGGCGCTTTTTTACTCGCTGTCCTCTTCGTCGTCCGGCATCAGGCCGGTGCGTTCCGCGCCCTCGCTGCGCGCGCGCGCCTGCGCCTTTCGGCGTCGAAGATTCTCCTTCAACGTTTCCTCCAGTCGCTTCTGGCGTTCGAGTTTGGCGGGATCGACCGGTGTGTGTGCGCTCATGCGACGCATCCTTAGATGGGGTTGCCGAGGGGCATCAAGCCGGGAGGCCGAGGGCCGCGCGAAATCCAGCCTCGGTGCCTTGGGGCGGCGTCCAGCCAGCGGCTGATATCTTTCCCGTGTCGGCTTCGAGGCGGGCGAACAGACGATCATAGGTCGCGCCCTTGCCCAGAAGCGCGGCAGCACTCCGTGTCGCGCCGCCGGGCAAGGACAGGACGCGCGCAGGTCTTTCTTCGATGTCGCGCACGGTTCGGATGATGTCCCCGACGCTCAAGGCATCCGCGTCCGCGACCAGACAGGTTTCGTTCGCGACCCGCCGGGATTCCAGCGCGAAACGGCAGGCATCCGCCGCATTGGCAAGCGAGAGAAGGCTGCGCCGTCCGCCGCCGCCAAGAGGCAGTGGGTAGGACTTTTGCGCCAGCCGCAGAAGCGCGTGGAGACCACCCCGGCCGCCCGGACCATAGACCGGGGCAAGACGAAGGATCGTCCATTGCGTCGGCGAGTCCTCCAGCGTGCGCACCAGTTCTTCTTCGGCGGCGAATTTCGACGCGGCATAAGTGTTCTGGGGGGAGACGGGATCGTCTTCATGGATCGGCTCTGGCGAGAAGGGGTGTACAAGCAGCGTCGAAGTGAACACGAAGCGCCGCGCCCCGCGCCGGATGGCCTCGACGGCCAATGCCTTTGTGGCCGTGACATTGGCGCGCATGAGCGCGGCGTCGTCGCGCGCCACGGCCTCGCCGCGTTCGGGGTTGAGCGCGGCCAGATGCAGGATGGCGTCCAGCTTCGTGGGCCAGCCCGGCCAATCGCCCGCCAGCGCGAGGTCGCTTGGGAAGCCAGCCTCGCCCCGGCGGGGGGCCAGAACCTCGTGGCCCTCGGCACGCAGAAGCGGGACGAGGGTCCGGCCTATAAAGCCCTGTCCGCCGGTGACGAGGATTCGCATGTGCTTCCAGCCTTCCATGACGCGCTGCTTGCTCAAACGCTTGAGTTGCGGCAATCGCTAAGGCCATGAAACGCTTGTTCGACATTCTGGCAAGTCTGGCCGGCCTTTTGGCTCTGGGCTGGCTGATCGGCCTTCTCGTGATTCTGGTGCGCCGGGATAGTCACGGCCCGGGCATTTTCGCGCAGGTGCGCGTGGGTCGGCATGGCCAGCCCTTCACTTGCTACAAGCTACGCACCATGCGGCAGGGCACGGCGAATGTGGCGACGCACGAAATGTCGAGTTCGGCGGTCACGAGCTTGGGCGAAAGCCTGCGCCGCTACAAGCTAGACGAGCTGCCCCAGCTTTGGAACGTCTTGCGCGGCGATATGAGCTTTGTCGGCCCTCGCCCATGCCTGCCGGTTCAGCGAGAGGTGATCGCGGAGCGCGAGAAGCGCGGCGTCCTCGCCCTGCGACCGGGCATCACGGGGCTGGCGCAGGTGAACGATATCGACATGTCGACGCCTGTCCGTCTGGCGGAGGCCGATGCCGAATATCTGGCGACCCGCAGTTTCGTCGGCGATCTCGTTCTGATCCTTCGCACGGTGACGGGCAGCGGGCAGGGCGATCGTGTCCGCTAGCGGCGCAATCCGCCTTGCGACTTGGAACATTCATGGCTTCTTCGGTGAGGGACGTCGGCCGGATTTCGAGCGCACGATCCGCTGTATCCGAGCCATGGATGCCGACATTTTAGCTCTTCAGGAAGTGGACGGACGCACGCATTTGAGGCGTGAGCCCTTCGCTTTCGAACGTCTGGCGGAAGCCTTGGGCGATCATTTCGCACCGGCGCCCCTGTTCGGGCGCACGGGGCGCGAATACGGCCACGCCCTCTGGTCGCGCTTTCCCCTTGCCGATGTTGCAATCCAGCGGTTGCCCGGACCGGGCTTCGAGCCCCGCGCCGTGATCGACGCGCGGGCGCAGACGCCGCTTGGACCCTTGCGTCTTCTCTCGCTGCATCTGGGGCTTCGCCCGGCCGCCCGGCGCGCCCAAGCCGATGCCGTCGCCGCGCTGGTGGAGCCCGGCGAGGCGAGCGTGGTTCTGGGAGATTTCAACGAATGGCGCAGCGGCGGTCCGGTGGACCGGCGTCTGCGCCGCGTTCTGCCCGAGGTCGCCCACCCACCGAGTTGGCCCGCCAGGCGCCCGCTTGTTCCGATGGATCGCCTTTATGCGAGCGAGGCGCTGCGCTTGAGCGACATCCGCGCTTGGACCGAGGCCGCACCCGCCTCGGATCATCTGCCTGTCACCGCGACGCTTCGGCGGGCCTGAGCTGGCGGTGTTCAGCCCATCTGCGGCGGCTCGTTGAGGGGGGACGTTGTCCAGCCCGCCTGACAAAAGCGTGGCGGTCGAACAGGTCGAGCGCGCCGCGAAGAGGCTGATTTGCCCTGAAGTGGAACATCGCTCGATGCGGGCGGCACAGTCGAGCCACCAGGCAGTTTAGAAACATGATAAGAATTATCATGTTTGTTGACCGGGCTGCAAAGTCCGCGCTACGTCAGGGCCGAAAGGAACAGGCCCGATCCCTTATCGGTGTCTTGGTGGATAGGGCTCATCATGAAAACCGGCTTCGTGGCGCATCTTGCCATTCCGATGGATGATCCGAACTGGTTCTGCGCCGAACTGGCGCGCCATCTCCCTGATGACATGCCCCATCCGATCGACCCCCGGAATGAGACCGTTCTGCCGCTTTACGGCACACTCGCGCGCATCCGACCCGTCGAGAAAGGTCTGTCGATCGCGCTGGAGGCGGAGGACGCCGCGCAGCACGGTGTCGCCAAGGGGATCGTGTCCTATTACGTGCAGGCAGTGATGGGAGAGGCCTGTCCGCCGCTTGAATGGACCGGCGACGGCGCGGGCGTGAAGGAGCTTCCGCATTTTCGCGAAATGCGCGTTCTCTCGACGCAATGGTTGGGGCCGCGCATGATCCGTGTCGAGCTTGCGGGCGACAACCTCCAGCGCTTTGCCAGCGATGGGCTGCATATGCGCCTTCTCTTTCCCCCTGAGGGGCGCGAGCCCGTCTGGCCAACCGCTGGGCCGGCCGCGCTGCCGATCTGGCCCGAAGGGGAGGACGCGCTGACGACGCGCGTTTACACGCTGCGACGGGTCGACCCGGCCGTGGGGCGCGTCAGTGTCGATGTCGTGCTTCACGATCCCCCCGGTGCGGGCTGCCGCTGGGCGCGCACGGCTCTGCCGGGCGACCGCGTCGGGATGCTGGGTCCTGGCGGCGGCGATATTCCGGCAAAGGACTGGGTTCTGGTTCTCGGCGACGAAACGGCGCTTCCCGCCATCGCCCGTTCGCTGGAAGAGATGGCGCCCGATGCCAGGGGCGAGGTCTTCATCGAGGTGGACAGCGCTGCGGACGAGTTGCCATTGGAGAAGCCCGATGGCGTTTCGGTGTGCTGGCTGCACCGGGAGGGCCAGCCGGCCGGAACCACGACGCTGCTGATCGACGCCGCGCGATCCGTCACTTGGCCGGGCGGCCCGAATGTCTTCGTCTGGGGCGGCGCCGAGTTCGAGGCCTTCAAGCAGATTCGCCAGTTCTGCCGGAAGGAACGCGGACTGAAGCGGAACCAGCATCTGGTCGTCGCCTATTGGCGGCGCGGCCTCACGCAGGATTCCGCCACCAAGGATACGGGCGACGAGTGAGGTCGCCCGAGGTGCTCGCCGTCGGGTGACGGCCCGACCAGAAAGGTGGATGGAAGGCCACCGGGTTCACGAGCCGCGCCCCTTGTGGCTCCGTGCGTGCCTCGCCCAGCGCGTGGAACATGCCTTGGAAACGCCGCTGAAATCCGTTCGGCACCCTCGCGGTTGGGCCCTTCCTGGTGTCAGCTCGCAGGGTCACACAGGGGCCAGCCAGGCGCTCGCAGCACTTCAGTTCGGCGTCGGTTTCGCAGGCAAAAACGATAACGCTCTGAGGCGATAGCGCGTAGAAAAGACCGTTTCACGCTTTGCCTGACGAAGCAGGGCCAGTGCTGGCTCAGAGTAGGTCTGAAGTTGACTTCGTAAGTCTTGATTTCTAAAGCCCGCCCAGGCTGTCCGAATTCGTCGTGCGATCGTCGCCGGTCTGGATTATGCCCAGCCGAACATGCCGAAAGGACGAGAGCTGATGTTGTCGCGCTTCTTCAGCTATTACGCGCCGTGGCGCGGCCTCTTCATTCTCGATTTCTCCTGCGCGGTTCTGGCCGGCCTTCTGGAACTCGGCTTTCCCGTCGCGGTTAAGGTCTTCGTCGATAACCTCCTGCCGAGCGGCCAATGGGGTCTGATCGTTCTCGCCTCGATCGGCCTTCTCCTGATCTATCTCCTCAACACCGGGCTGAATGCGATCGTGACCTATTGGGGCCACATGCTCGGCATCAACATCGAAACGGAGATGCGGGCCAAGGCCTTCGCGCATCTGCAGAAACTCTCCTTCAGCTTCTTCGACAATCAGAAGACCGGCCATCTGGTCGGCCGGCTGACCAAGGATCTGGAAGAGATCGGCGAGGTCGCGCATCACGGGCCTGAAGACCTGTTCATTGCCGTCATGACCTTTGTCGGCGCCTTCCTTCTCATGCTCTCGGTGCATGTTGAACTGGCGCTGATCACGGCCGTGATCGTGCCGATCGGCACCTGGGCGACGACCCATTACGGCGCGCGGATGACGACGACGTGGCGCGAAATCTACGGCAGCATCGGCGACTTCAATGCGCGCATCGAGGAGAATGTCGGCGGCATCCGCGTGGTGAAGAGCTTCGCCAACGAGGGACACGAGACGGCGCTCTTCGCCGTCAACAATCAGGGCTACCGCGCGCGCAAGCTCGACGCCTATCGCATCATGGCCTTCAGCCAGTCGCTGAACTACCTGTCCATGCGCCTGACGCAGATCATCGTCATGTTGGCCGGCACATGGTTCGTCATCTCGGGTGATCTCTCCTATGGCGGCTTCGTCGGCTTCTTGCTTCTCGTGAATGTCTTCTTCCGCCCGGTCGAGAAGATCGCGGCCGTCCTGGAATCCTATCCCAAGGGCATTGCCGGCTTTCGGCGCTATCTCGACTTCCTCGACACCGAGCCCGACATCGCCGACGCGCCGGGTGCCGTGGCGCTGCCGGCCGGCCCCGGCCTAGTCGAGTTTCGCGGCGTCGCGTTCGGTTATCCCTCGCGTGGTTCGGTCCTGAAGGGGATCGATCTTTCCATTCGCGCGGGCGAGACCGTCGCCTTCGTCGGCCCGTCCGGCGCGGGCAAGACCACGATCTGCTCGCTGGTGCCGCGATTCTATGACGTGACCTCGGGCGCGATCCTGATCGACGGGATGGATGTGCGGGAGGTCACGCAGGACTCCTTGCGCCGCCGCGTCGGCGTCGTCAGTCAGGACGTTTTCCTGTTCGGCGGCACGGTGCGCGAGAATATCGCCTATGGCCGGCTGGATGCCTCGGAAGACGACATCCTGCGCGCCGTCGAGCGGGCCCATCTGGGCGAGACGATCGCGGCGCTTCCGCAGGGGCTGGATACGGTCGTGGGCGAGCGCGGCGTCAAACTCTCGGGCGGACAGAAACAGCGCCTCTCCATCGCCCGAATGTTCTTGAAGAATCCGGACATCCTGATCCTCGACGAGGCGACCTCGGCGCTGGACACGGAGACCGAGCGCATGATCCAGGCCTCGCTTCAAGAACTCGCCGAAGGGCGCACAACGCTGGTGATCGCCCATCGCCTCTCCACCATCCGCCATGCCGATCGCATCGTCGTCATCTCCGATGGCCGCATTCTCGAAGAAGGCAGCCATGACGAGCTGATGGCGCGGGCGGGGAGCTATCGCCGGCTGGTCGAAGCGCAACACGGCATCCTCAACGACGAGCGGCAAGCGGCGGAGTAAGCCCTCCCGCCATCCGATCATGAAAAGCGGCGGCTCCCGAACAGGAGCCGCCGCTTTTGTCGTCTTATCAGACGTTTGGCGTCAGAAGTTGAAATGCGCCTTCAGGAGACCCGAGCGCCCTTCGGCATAGCCGCAGGTGACGGACGTCTGGCAGCCCGCGACATATTGTTTGTCGAAGAGATTGTTCACGTTGAGCGATACGCCCCAGGTCTCGCGATCGTAGCGCACCGCCGCGTCGAAGACCGTCGCGTCCGGTACTTTCAGCGTGTTGGCGTTGTCGGCGTAGGAATCGCCCTGATAGCGGACACCGCCGCCGAGCGAGAGCCCGTCGAGCGAGCCGCCCTTCACCGTATAGTCCAGCCAGAGCGAAGCCATGATCTCCGGCACGAGATAGGGGCGCTTGCCGATGACCGAGGCGTCGGCGTCGTCCTCGATCGTCAGGTCGAAGGCCGTGAACGCGCCCGTCACCCGCCAGTTTGGGTCGAGATTGACCTTGCCTTCCAGCTCGACACCGCGCGAATTGATCTCGCCCACCGTGCGCGGAATGAAGAAGGGCGCGACCGACTGGAGCGTGTTGCGACGGGTCAGGTCGAAGAGCGAGGCGGTGAACACGCCGTCGATGAAGCTCGGCGCGTATTTGATGCCGACTTCGTATTGTTCGCCTTCCTCCGGTACGACGCCGTTGCCGCTGGCATCGGTTCCGATCTGCGGATTGAAGAAGCGCGAGGCGCTGACATAGGGCACGATCCCGTTGGCGAATTCATAGGCGAGGCCCGCGCGCCCGCTGAATGAGCCGTTGCGGGTCTGGTAATCCGCGTCCGCCGCCGAGCGGTCGTCACGGTCGATCCACACGCCGTCATAGCGCCCGTTGAGGGTCAGGATGAATCCGTCTCCGAACTTCGCCTGTTCCTGCGCGTAGACGCCGAGCTGATTGAGGTCGATCACCTCGTTCAGATAGGGCGCGTAAAGCGGCGCCAGACGGTTCGTATAGACCGGATTGGTCGGGTCCAGCGGCGAGGCCGCGCCCACGGCCTGCACTTGGTCGATGCGGAAGAACTTGTAATCGACGCCGGCCATCAAGGTGTGGCTCACGGCCCCGGTGTCGAACTCGACGCTCGCGCGGTTGTCCGTCGTGAACGTATCGACCTCGGTATCGTGACCGAAATTCAGCCGGTTCAGGAGATAGGGCGGGCTGACCGGCTTCTCGAAACCGCCGAAGCCCGAAGCGGAATCGTACCAACCGAAGAAATAGGGTCCGTATTCGTTGCGCTGGTCGTGGCCGTAGCGCGTGTTGGAGGTCAGCGTCACCCCGTCGGCCGTCTTGTGCTCGAACTCGTAGCCGAGAAGAATCTGCCGATTGAGGAACTTGTCGAGATCGGGCTCGGAATAGAAGAGATGCTCACTGATCCGACCGAAGGGTGCAGGCACGACGCTGCCGAAATAGGGCAGGAACCCGTTCACATGGTTCTGGTCGTCATATTGGTAGTTCAGATAGAGGTTCAAACGCGTGTCGGCATCGGGCGCATAGGTGAGGTTCGGCGCGATCAGGCCACGGAAGTTCTCGGCATAGTCGGTGTCGGTGTCGCCGCCCTTCACCTTGCCCAGCAGACGGTAGCTCCAGGCGCCGTCATTCGTCAGCTTGTCGGCGAGATCGAAGGCCACGTAGCCGTTGGGCGAGCCGTCTATGCCCCCTTCGACATAGCGAATGCGATCACCCGTCGCGCGCTTGGAGACGGAGTTCACCACGCCGCCGGGATTGCTGCCGCCGTAAAGCACCGATGCCGGGCCGCGCAGCACTTCGACGCGCTCCAGCAGGAACGGGTCGATGATGAAGCCGCCGAAAGCGTAGGAATAGAGATTGAGCCCGTCGAGATAGACGCCCGACTGCGTGGCGTTGAAGCCCCGGATATAGATCCAGTCCGTATCCGTGTCGTTGCCGAAGGGCTGCGCGAAGACGCCGGGCGTATAGCGCAGCGCCTCGTCCACCTTCTGCACGCCCCGATCGGCGAGTTCTTCCTGCCCGATCACCGAAACGGACTGCGGCACTTCGATCAGCGGCGTGTCGGTCTTGGAGCCCGTGGTGGTGGCTTTGGCGACATAGCCGTTGACAGGCCCCGTGCCCGCCGACGGGCCGCTGCCCGTCCCGCCATTGCCCTCGACGGTGACGGTCTCGAGCATGACAGGCTCCTGCGCGAGGGCTGTGGCGGGCAAGGAACAAAGCGCACAGCCGACCAGAAGCGCGCGGCGAAGGGAGGGAAGGGAACCCATGCAAAACTCCAACAGAAAGTTCCGCTACCTTATGGCGTTGAACATGATCTAAGGAGTCATGTTTCTTGCGCGACCGAATTCCCGCAACGATATGTGACGGATTCAACACGCGATTTCGAAACGTTCCAATTTGCCTTTCGTCAGCGCCACGCCGATTCGCACGGGGCTTGAGAAGGGCCACCAACGCCTTGGACTTCGGCGCGCTTCAATCGGTTTGATCCGACGGGCGTTGGCCGGTCCGGCATTTTGAATCGGTTTTTCTGCAAATCGGCTGGTTTTTCCCGGTTTTCGTCATGGATCGGCAAGGTCAATCGCGCTAGTGCCTGCCGCAGACCACGCGGGTCCCATGCCAGGAGCGAAAGGTATTCCCATGACGCAGCCCAAACGCATCGCCGTCACCGGCGCGGCCGGTCAGATCTGCTACTCCCTGCTGTTCCGCATCGCCAATGGCGACGTCTACGGCAAGGATACGCCCGTCGTGCTTCAGCTCCTCGACCTGCCGCAGGCCCAGAAGGCCGTTCAGGGCGTCGTCATGGAACTCGAAGACTGCGCCTTTCCGCTTCTGCAGGGCGTGACCATCACGGACGATCCGGCGACCGCCTTCCGCGACATCGACGCTGGCTTCTTCGTCGGCTCGCGTCCGCGCACGCAGGGCATGGAGCGCCGCGACCTGCTATCGGCCAATGCCGAGATCTTCCGCACCCAGGGCCGCGCCCTGAACGAGGGCGCCAAGCGCGACGCCAAGGTGATCGTGGTCGGCAACCCGGCCAACACGAACGCCATGATCCTGGCCGCCAACGCCAAGGATTTCCCGACCGAGAACGTCACCGCCATGCTGCGGCTCGACCATAACCGCGCCCTGACGCAGTTCGCCAAGAAGGCGGGCGTCAGCGTCGATGCGATCGAAAAGTTCGTCGTGTGGGGCAACCATTCGCCGACCATGTTCGCCGACTGGGCCAATGCCACCGCCGACGGCAAGCCGCTGCCGCAGGTGATCGGCGACGAATCCTGGTACAAGGACACGCTGATCCCGACCGTCGCCAAGCGCGGCACGGCGATCATCGAAGCGCGCGGCGCGTCCTCGGCGGCCTCGGCGGCCAATGCCGCGATCGACCACATGCGCGACTGGATCTCCGGCTCGAACGGAGACTGGGTCTCCATGGGCATCTCGTCCGACGGCTCCTACGGCATCCCCGAGGGCATCATGGCCGGCGTCCCGGTGATCTGCTCGAACGGTTCCTACGAGCGCGTTCAGGGCCTGAAGCTCGACGCGTTCGCTCAGCAGATGCTCGACCGCACCGTGGCCGAACTGGTGGAAGAGCGGGAAGCCGTCTCGGCTCTCCTCTAACTTCCGCCCGTTTTTACGGATTTGGGAAGGGCGCTCCGCGAGCCTCGCGGGGCGCCCTTTCGCGTTCTCGGCGGGTGACAACCGCTCGTTAAGCCTATGCTGCGAGACTTGGGGCTTCTGGGTCACATCGCCTTCGGAAATCTCATGCCCTCCAGCCGCTCCATCCTTCTCTGTCTGGCCTTGGGAAGTCTGGCGGCGGCCGGCGGCTGCGCCACGGTCCAGCCGGGGATGAGTTCGGAAGAGTGCCTCGCGCGGGCCATGTACTTCGAAAGCAACCGCTCCAGCGAGGAAGGGATGATGGCCGTCGGCACGGTGGTGATGAACCGTTTGGAATCAGGCCGCTATCCCAAATCGGTTTGCGGCGTCGTCGGCCAGCCCAACCAGTTCGCCCCAGGCGTTCTGACCAAGCCCATGGGCCGGGGCGGCGATCTCGCCAAGCGCACGGCGCGGCGCGTCCTGCACGGCGAGCGCCATTCGCGGGTGCAGAAGGCCATGTTCTTTCATACAGCGGGCTATTCCTACCCCTATAAGAACATGAACTACCTGACGATCCAAGGTGGGAACGCCTTCTACGAGAAGCGGCGCGACGCCACCCAGACGCAGTTCATGGTGGCCGAACGCGAGCGTGCCGAGCGGGAAGGGCGGCTTCCCTACAACCCGCCCGAACGCGCGGCCGCCGCCATTGCGGCCGCCCAGACACCGGCCCCCGCCATCATGACGACGCCGACGCAGACCAGCCGCATCGCGCGCCAGATGGCGGCCGGGCGCGGCGGCAGGCTACCGCCACCGCCCAGCCGGGAGGCGACCCTCCCGGACATGTCGATCGAAGAGCTGATCCAGAAGAACGGCGGCTGATCCGTCGCTTATCCTTTACTCCGGGAAATCGGCCGACAGGCTTTCGCTCTTCAATAGCTCGATTTCGGCGAGGCGCTCGCGCAGCTTTGCCGTCACGCCGTCATAAGCGATGCGTCCGAGGACGAGGTGGCGCGGCGGCTCGGCCATCTCGGTTACGCGGATCATCGCCTCGCCGGCGCGCACGGGATCCCCCGCCTGCTTGCCGCTGATGTCGGCCGTGCCCTTCAGCCGCGCGCCCGCTGTCGGCGCATAGGCCTCGATCCGGTTGGGCGTCTGGCGCAGCGACCGGCCGGCCCAATCGGTGCGGAACGGGCCGGGCGCGACGCAGGTGACGGAAATGCCGAGCGGCTTCACCTCGGCCAGAAGCGCATCCGAGAAGCCCTCCACCGCGTGTTTCGTCGCGGCATAGTATCCCGAGCCCGGAAATCCGATGAAGCCCGCCTGCGACGTGAGGTTCAGGATATGGCCCTTGCCCTGCCGGCGCATGATGGGCAGCACCGCGCGCGTCATGGCGAAGAGGCCGAAGACATTGGCGTCGAACTGATCGCGGATTTCCTGGGCGTCACCTTCCTCGATCGAGGCCTGATAGCCGTAGCCGGCATTGTTGACGAGAACGTCGATCCGACCGAACCGCGCTTCCGCTTCCTTCACGCCGGCGTCGATCGCCTGCTCGTCCGTCACGTCGAGATCGACAGCCAGCGCGCGCTCGCCATGTCCTTCCGTCAGATCGGAAAGACGCGATTTGTCGCGCGCGGTGACGACGGCGTTCCAGCCGCGATCCAGCACCAGCTTCGCCAGTTCGCGGCCGAAGCCGGTGGAGCAGCCTGTGATGAACCAGACGGGCGTTTGCTTCGATGACATGGAACAATTCCTCTGTGAGAGAACGGCGCAGCGGGTTGGTTTGCCCGGCTGACTGTCGTTCGGCTTAACTGGAACGAAACCATGATGGGACCACCCTCGGATTGATTTGCAACGCCCGGACATCGGCCGGGCGCAACCTCATGCGCCGCGCGATCCCTCGTGCGCGCCAGCCGTTCGGACGTTCCCGTGTCGTTCATCTCCGCCCGCGTCTCGACCCGCCTCGTCGCGGCCCTTCTGGCTCTCGGACTGGCTGGTTGTCAGTCCGTCGATCTGTCGCGCAACGACCTGGCGGCCGGCCTGTCCGCGCAGTCGAAGGCACCGGCCTTCCAGGTCGGCAATGGCGAGATCGTGCCGGTGCGCGCGGGCTCGGCCATCGTCGTGGACGCCGATTCGGGCAAGGTGCTCTTCAGCGACGATCCGGACGGGCTGCGCCATCCCGCCTCCCTGTCCAAACTTCTGACGCTCTACCTCCTGTTCGAGGCGATCGAGGCCAAGCGCGTGACGCTCGACACCGATCTCGTCGTCTCGACCCATGCCGCTTCGCGACCCCCGTCCAAGCTCGGCCTCCGCCCCGGTTCCACGATCAAGGTGCGCGATGCCATGTATGCGCTGGCCGTGAAGTCGGCCAACGACGTCGCGACCGTTGTGGCTGAAAATCTCGCCGATGGGTCGGAAGAGGCTTTCGCGCGGCGGATGAACATGACCGCCCGCCAGATCGGGATGCGCCGCTCGAACTTCGTGACGCCTTCGGGCCTGCCGGACGATCTCCAAATTTCGACCGCGCGCGACATGGCGGTGCTGGCGCTCCAGATCCGCAAGCGCTTCCCCGGCTTCGTGCCGCTCTTCTCGACGGAGAGCTTCGACTATGCCGGCCGGCATTACGTCTCGACCAACAAGCTCCTCGGCCGCGTTCCGGGCGTCGACGGAATGAAGACCGGCTTCGTCAACTCTTCGGGCTTCAATCTCGTCGCCTCCGCGCGCCGCAACGGGCGGGGCGTCATCGTCGTGGTCATCGGCGGGCAGACGGGCCGGGCGCGGGATATGAGAGTCGAGCAGCTGATCGACACCTATCTCGGCCCGGCGACCTGACATTCAAACCGTGCGCAGCATTCCGCCATCGACGAAATAGGTCGAGCCGACCGAGTAGCTCGCCTTGTCGGAGCAGAGGAAGACGAAGAAATTCGCAAGCTCCTCCGGCGAGCCGAAGCGCTTGATGGCGGCGTGCTCGTCGGCGACGCCCTGGAGATAGCCCTCCCAGTCGCCGCCCGAATTCTCCGTCAGCTGGCGCGCCGTCTTCTTCCAGTCGGGCGTCAGGATCAGGCCGGGATTGATGCAGTTGACCCGGATGTTGTCGGGGATCAGCTCCGTCGCGAGGCATTTGGAGAACATCATCAAGGCGGCTTTGGTGACGTTGTAGATGGGCTCGTACCAGAGCGGCTGCACGGCGCAGATCGAGGCGTTGTGCAGGATCACTCCGCCGCCGCGCCGCTTCATCTGTGGCGCGATCCCGCGCGCCAGACGCACGGCGGCCATGACATGGAGGTCCCAGTAGGACTGCCATTTCTCGTCCGGCGCTTCCATCACCGTTTCGTTCGAGCCGGTGCCCGCGTTGTTGATCAGAATGTTCGCGCCGCCGAACCGCGTCTGTGCCGCTTCGATCACGGCCGACGTGCCCTCGGGCGTCGCGACATCGGCCGCAAGACCCATCGCCTCGACACCATATTGGCTGGCGATGCGCGCAGCTTCCGCCTCGACCCGCTCGGCCCCGCGCGCCACGAGAAGCACATGCGCCCCTTCCGCTGCCAGCGCTTCGGCCACCGCCAGCCCGATACCCACAGAACCGCCGGTGATCACGGCAACCTTGCCGCCCAAGCCCATATCCATCGAATCTCTCCCTCCCATGCCCGGCGCCTGGCGCCAGTGAGACGAGTGTGGGACGGAAGGGGCGTGATGGCCAGACTGCGATCAGTCCGAATAGCGTTCTTCGGCCCAGGGGTCGCCGCGATTATGATAGCCACGCACCTCCCAGAAGCCGGGCTGGTCGCGCGTCCGGAACTCGATGCCGCGCAGCCATTTCGCGCTTTTCCAGAAATAAAGATGCGGCACCATGAGGCGCACCGGGCCGCCATGCTCGGCTGTCAACGGCTGGCCCTCCCACGCATGGACAAGCATCGCGTCGGGCGCTGCGAAATCCTCAAGAGAAAGATTTGTGGTATACCCGTCATAGGAGGACAGGACCACGAACGCGGCCTCGGGCTTCGGCTTCACGATCTTCAGAAGATCGCGCGTCGAAACGCCCTTCCAATGATTGTCGTAGCGCGACCATGTGGTGACGCAGTGAATATCCGTCACCTCCTCGCTTTGGGGCTGCGCCTGAAAGGCGGCCCAATCCCAGACCTGCACATTCTCCACCGCTCCGTTGATCGTCAGCTTCCACTGACTTTCATCGACCTGTGGCAGAAGGCCGAGATCGAGAACCGGCCAGTTCTTGACGAGATGCTGACCCGGCGGCAGACGCTCCGTCTCGGGTCGAGCGTGGCGGCCCGTCAGGAAGCGCCCTTCGCGCGCCCAGCTTTCCTTGGTACGGGTGAGCTTGGTGTCGGGATGGTCAGGGTCGTTGAGTTCACTCATGCCGTTCTGCGCTCCTGTTTCGAGGATGACGTGGCGATTTCGAAGGGCATGGCAAGGGTCATGTGACCAAGACGGCGGCTTGATTTCGAGCGCCACTGCGACAATTCTGAACCCGATGTCGTTCGCGCGAGCCCTGTCAAGATCACGCTCTCAAGCAGCAGCACTCAACGGCTGCGGCCTTCGGCTGTTCATGGTGCTGGCCTTTCTGCTGGCGGCGGCGGGCTTTCCAACAGGCGGTCACGCGCAGATTCATTCCGCCAAGCCCTGCGCCGAAGCCACCATGCTCTCGGACCATCATGGAACCCCTCCGGGCGGTGCGATGGACACGCCATGCTGCTTGTTTCATTGCGTGCCCGTCGCGCCGTTCGCGCTTCTGTCCGCGGCAAGGCCGCTTATGCGCTCGGCTCGTATGCCGCTTGTGCTCCAGATCGCCCCACACGGGGTGACGCCGCCCGTTCTCGCGCCACCGCCGCGAGCCTGAAAGTCTTCGAGCCCCGTTTTATTTTCGGTCCAGACCTCGAGCGCCACACCGACGCCGGGCGGATCCTCGCCATTCGAAGGATTTCACCATGAACCCCATGAAAATGGATATGCAGGCCTGCATCGACGCCTGCCTCGATTGCTACAAGACCTGCCTCTCCTCCGCCTCGCATCATTGTCTGGAGGCGGGCGGCCCGCATACGGAGCCCGCGCATTTCCGGCTAATGCTCGCCTGCGCGGAGATGTGCCGCGCGTCGGCGCATCTGATGCTGCTCGGCACGGACGCTCATCGGCATTCCTGCGCGGCCTGCGCCGAAATCTGTGCAGCCTGCGCGGATGATTGCGAGCGTGTGGGCGATATGGACGCCTGCGTCGCGGCCTGCCGCCGCTGCGCGGACGAATGCCGCAAGATGGCGGCCTGACCCATGAAGCGTATTTTGATCGCTCTCACCATCCTGCCCGCTATCGTAGGCGCTCCGGCGCTGGCGCAGGATCATTCCGCCCATGGAGGCGCGCACTCGCCGGCCTCGCAGGCCTATATGCAGGCTATGAAGCGCATGGATGCGGACATGTCGTCCATGCCGATGTCCGGCCAGCCGGGCGTCGATTTCGCGCGCATGATGATCCCGCATCATCAAAGCGCGATCGACATGGCCAAAGCCTATCTCGCCAGCGGTGAGAACGACCCGACGATCCGCAAGATCGCGGAGGATGTGGTCGCCTCGCAGGAGCGCGAGATCGGCGAGTTGCGTGACTGGCTGAAGAGCAAGGGCGCGCAATAAATTCTGCGGGAGCCGGGCCAAGGCCCGGCTCTCCCTCTCGCCGGTTCGAGAGCCGGCTATATCTCGCTGGCATGACAGATCGATCGACCGCGCCCGGCGCGCCCTCTTCGTCCCGTTTTCGCCGCCTGCCGGTCCTTGGCCGGATCGAAGCCAAGCTCCTGCTTTGGCTCGTTGGCTTGTCCGGCGGACTGTTCGGATTCCTGTCCATCGCGGGCGAGGTGCGGGAAGGAGATACGCACGCCTTCGACGACGCGATCCTGCGCGCCTTGCGCGAGCCCGGCCGACCGGACGATCCGATCGGCCCGTTCTGGCTGGAAGCAGCACTGCGGGACATCACCGCCCTCGGCGGTTACACCGTCCTGACCATGATCCTCGTCGCGGCTGTCGCCTATCTGTTGCTCAACGGCAAGCGCGCTGCCGCGCTGCTCGTCTTCGGCGCGGTGGTGGGCGGAACGGCTTTGTCGAATGTGCTGAAGGTCTTTTTCGACCGGCAAAGGCCGGATGTCGTCGGCCATCTCGTGGACGTTCACAGCTTGTCCTTCCCGAGCGGGCACGCCATGCTTTCGGCCGTCACCTATCTGACGCTCGGCGCGCTCCTGGCGCGAACGGAAGAGCGCTTCGTCATGCGCGCCTATTTCATCGGCCTCGCGGTCGTGCTGACGCTGCTTATCGGTGCGAGCCGGGTTTATCTTGGGGTGCATTACCCCACCGACGTTCTGGCCGGTTGGTGCGCCGGCGCGACCTGGGCCTTTCTCTGCCTGCTCATGGCGCGCTGGCTTCAGCATCGCGGACAGGTCGAGCCATCGGATTGAGGCTAGGTGGCGCGGCTTCGAAAAGCCGCGCCATGTTCGGTTTTAGAAGTCGAAGTTGTTGATGTCGGCCTTGGTGAAGACCTTCGGCGCGCCGAGCAGAATCTGGCTCTGGTTGACGATCTGGAGATCGCCCAGACGCCCGGCCTTGAAGCTCGTGTCACCCGGCTTCAACGTGCCGTCCGCAACCGCGCGCATGGCGAGGCCTGCCGCATAGCCGAGATCCACCGTCGACCAAAGCACGGTCGACTTGATGCAGTCGCCGTTGATATAGGGCTTCATCGCGTTGGGGAGGGCGAGGCCGACCACCGACACCTTGCCGCAGAGCTTGTTCTGCTGAACGGCTTCGGCGGCGGCGGGCGTCGCGACCGAGGTCATGCCGAGGATGCCCTTCAACTCGTCGCCATATTTGTTGATCAGCGTCTGCGCCTGGTTGAAGGACAGGATGTTGTCCTCCTGCGCTTCCACCGTCTCCAGGAACTTCAGCTTCGGGTGGCACTTCTCGGCATAGCCCTGCATCTCGCTGATCCAGCGGGACTGGTTGGGCGTCGTGAAGGTCGAGGTGACGATCGCGAAGGAGGCGTCTTCACCGACTTCCGAAGCGAGCTGATCGATGAGCGCCTTGGCGACGCCGTTCGGCTGCGCCTGATTGACGAACCACTGACGCGCATCGGCTTCTGCATCCGCGTCATAGCCGACGACGTTGATGCCGGCTTCCAGCGCACGCTTCAGAACCGGCGCGATAGCCACGGGATCGTTCGCGGCGAAGAGAATGCCGTCCACGCCCGACGTGATGTAATTGTCGATGAAGGTGATCTGCTCGTCGATATTGGCCTTGGTCGGACCGTCGGTCGTGACGGTCATCGAGCCTGTTTCCTTGGCGGCTTCCTGAATGCCCTGCGCAGTCGAGTTGAAATAGCCAACGCCCACGAGCTTCGGAATATCGACCACCTTGAGCGGCTTGCCCTTGCGATCGGGCGCGCCGGTCGGCGTGCCGCCATTGTATTCGCCAGGGGGAACGGGCGTGACCGAGGCGTCGCAGGCGAGCGGATTGGCCGGCGCGCCGTCGCCGCCGGTCCAGGCGCTCTGCGCCATGGCCGGGGCGGTGAGAAGGCTGGTGCCCAGAAGCAGGGCGAGCATGGTGCGCATTGTTAGTCCTCCCAAATGGAACGGTTGTGAACCGACCCCCTCCCGAGGGGCCGAAGGCCACTCTCAATCGCTGGAATAGCGACGAAGAAGATTGGAAACGAGAACGGCCGCGATCAGCACGAACCCGATGATGACGATCGTGCCGTCGCCTTTGACGCCCGACAGCGCGAGGCCGTTCTTCAGAACCTGCACGAGGCACAGGCCGATCAGCGTCCCGACCACGAGCCCGCGCCCGCCGAAGATCGAGGTGCCACCGAGAACCACCGCAGTGATCACGTCGAGTTCGATGCCCGTGCCCATGTCCGAGCGCGTGGTCGAGACCCGAGACACGAAGACGAGGGCGGCAAGCGCCGAGACGAAGCCCGAAGCCGAGTAGATCAGCAGCTTCGTGCGCACCACGTCGATGCCCGAAAACTCCGCGCCCATCTCGTTGTTGCCGATGGCATAGGTGGCGCGGCCGAAGGCCGTGAAGCGCAGGATGAAGAAGCCGACGAGGGCGACGATGGCGAGAAGCCAGAGCTGCGTCGGCACGCCTAGAACATTGCCCTGACCCAGTACGAAGAACCAGGACGGGTAGCCCCGGATCGACTGTGCCTGGCTGATGCCTTCCGCCAGACCGCGATAAAGGGCGAGCGTCGCCAGCGTCGCAATCAGAGGTGGCACGCGGAAGCGGGTGACGATCAGCCCGTTCACGAACCCGGCGAGCGTGCCGACCACGAGGCAGAGCACCATGGCAACGGGCAGGGGCAAGCCGAGCGTCTTCCAGAACACGCCGACCAGAATGGCGCAGAGGCCGAGGATGGAGCCGACCGAGAGATCGATGCCGCCCGTGATGATGACAAAGGTCATCACCACCGCGATCAGCCCGACCTCGGTCATCAGGCGACCCTGATTGAGAAGATTGGCGGCGGTGAAGAAGCGCTCGTTGTCGACGGCGAGAACCGCGAGTGCGACAGCGAGAATGAAGGCCAGAAGCGCCTCGTGGCGGAGAAGGGAGCGAAGAGCCATGATGATATCCCCCCTCAGCCCGTCCGCCCGCGCCGCGCCATGTCGATGAGCACGGTGGCGAGGATCAGAATCCCCTGAACCGCGCGCAGCCAGTAGGCCGAGACGTTCAGGAAAATCAGCGACGAGCCGATCGCGGCGAAGAGAATGGCCGCCAGCGTCGAGCCGGTCACCGTGCCGATGCCGCCTAGGATCGAGACGCCGCCGACCACCGAAGCCGTGATGATGATGAGTTCGAGCCCGTTCGGAACAGTGGACTGGATGACCTGAAGCTGCGTCGCGAAGAGAATGGCAGATACCCCAGCGATCATGCCGTGAATGGTGAAGACCTTCACGATCGTTCGGTTATAGGGGATGCCCTCGGCTTCCGCCGCCTCGCCATTGCCGCCAACCGCATAGATCGAGCGCCCGAAGGCGGTGGAGCGCAAGAGGAAAGCCGCGACGATCGTCATCACCACCATGAACCAGACGGGCGAGGGGATGTCGAAAAGGCGAAATTGCGCAAGCTGGAACTCGGGTGGCAGACCGGAAATCCAGGCGCCGCCTGTGGCCGTGATGAGCCCGCCGCGCAGGATCGAGAGCATGGCGAGTGTCGCGATGATCGAGGGCACCTTGAGATAGGCGATGACGGCGCCGAGCAGCGCATTGACCGCCCCGCCGATCAAGACGGGCAGGAGCCAGGCCACCCAGACGGGATAGCCGTTGGTGACGAGAAGGCCGCTGACCGTCGCCAAAACCCCGATCAGCGCGCCGACGGACACGTCGATATGGCCGGAGATGATGACCATGGACATGCCGATCGCCGCGACCGCGATATAGGCGTTGCCGACGAAGATCGAGGTCAGGTTGTTCTGCGAGACAAAGCGCGGGTTGAGCCAGCCGACGACGAGAAACAGAGCGACGATGGCCAGCAGCAGCAGGATTTCCTGCCCAGAGCCGGACAGGCGGCGGGAAAGCGAAGGGCCGGTCATGCGGCGTGTCCCGTCATCATCGCCGAGCCGACCACCTCGGGCGTCGCCTCGCTGCGTGGCAGAATCGCGGACATGCGCCCGCCATTCATCACCAGCACGCGGTCGCTCATGCCGAGCACCTCCGGCAATTCGCTGGAGATCATGATGATGGCGAGCCCTTGGGCGGCGAGTTGGTTCATCAGCTTATGGATTTCGGTCTTGGCGCCGACATCGACGCCGCGCGTCGGCTCATCGAGAATGAGAATGCGAGGATCGGTGGCGAGCCATTTGGCGATCACCACCTTCTGCTGATTGCCGCCCGACAACTGGGCGACGACTTGCCCGGGGCCGCGTGCGCGGATCGCGAAACGCTGGATGGCGTCGGCTGCGATCGTCGTTTCGCGCGTGGTATCGACCACGCCGCGCCGGGTGAGACGGTTCAGGATCGCCATGGACACGTTTTCGCGGATCGTCTGCGGGCGCACGAGGCCGTGCTGGGCGCGGTCCTCCGGCACATAGGCAATACGATGGGCGATGGCCTCGCGCACGCTGCCGACCGTGACCGCTTGTCCGTCGATCAGGATGTCGCCCGAGGTCGCCGGCGTCACGCCGAAGATGGTTTGCGCCAGCTCCGTTCGCCCCGAGCCGACGAGACCGGCAATGCCGAGAATCTCGCCCGCGCGCACGGAAAAGGACACATCGCTGACCTTACCGGCATGAGCGAGATTCTTGACCTCCAGCACCGTTTCGCCGAGCGGAATCGTGTCCTTGGGGAAGAGCTGGTGAATGTCGCGGCCGACCATCATGGAGACGAGGGCGGCTTCGGTCACGTCATTGGCGGCGCGCGTGTCGATCGTCTTGCCATCGCGCAACACCGTGATGCGGTCCGAGATTTCGAAAATCTCGTTCATGCGGTGGCTGACATAGACGATGCCGACACCCTCCGCCCGCAGCGAGCGCACGACATCGAGCAGCCGACGCACATCGGCCTCGGCCAGCGCGGCCGTCGGCTCGTCCATGATGAGAACGCGCGCGTCGCGCGACAGGGCGCGGGCGATCTCGACGCGCTGCCGGTTGGCGACCGAGAGGCGGGAGACCTTCTCGTCCACATCCAGATCGGGGCAGTCGAGCCGATCCAGAATGGCGCGCGCCTTGCGGCGCATCTCGTTCCAGTCGATCAGGCCGCGCCCGGTCTTGGGCGCATGGCCGAGAAAGATATTCTCAGCGACCGTCATCGCCGGAAACAGAAGGAGCTCCTGATGGACGACGGCGATGCCGGACGCCTTCGCCTCGCCGGGGCCGGAAAAGCGTACGGGCGCGCCGTCCACTTCCACCGTGCCGGAATTGGGCTGATGGGCCCCCGACATGAGGCGGATCATGGTGGACTTGCCCGCGCCATTCTCGCCCATCAGAGCGTGGACCTCGCCGGCGCGCAGATCGAAATCGACGCCGCGCAGCACCTGGACCGGGCCGAAGGACTTCTCGACGCCACGCAGCGCGATGATGGGCGCGGCGTCAGTTGGCAAGGAAGCCTCCGTCGATCGGCAGCGTCACGCCGGTCAGCATGGCGGCCGCGTCGCTCAAGAGGAACAGGATGACCTCCGCCACGTCCTCGGTTTCGGCGAAACGACCGATCGGTGTGCGTGCCAGCATGGGGCCGCCCTTCTCCGGCGCTTCCCAGGCGACGCGGGCGAGATCGGTCAAGGTAATGCCGGGCGCCACGGAATTGACGCGAATGCCGTGCGGCCCCAACTCGTTCGCCATGACCCGCGTCAGCCCGTCCATCGCGCCCTTCGAGGCGCAATAGGCGGCGTGATCGCGAAAGCCGAGAAAGGACGAGATGGACGAGACGTTGACGATTGCGCCCTTGGCCTTGCGGGCGACCAGATCCCTCGCGAAGACCTGCGAGACGATGGCGGCCGAGCGCACGTTCACGGCCTGAACCGTGTCGAAGGACTCGTCCTTCATCTCGAGGAACGGTTCGAGAATGTTGATGCCCGCACAATTGACCAGCATGTCGGCCGGCATGGCCTCGGCGGTGATCCGACGTGTCTCCGCGGCGTTGCCGAGATCGACGCTGAGGCCGCGCGCGCCTGTCTCGGCGGCGAGACTGTTGAGATCGGCCTGTGAACGCGATAGCGCCACAACCTTGGCGCCGCGTTGCGTCAGAAGCTCCACCGTGCGCCGGCCGATGCCCTTGCCTGCGCCCGTGACGATGACGGTCTTACCTTCGAAATTCATAGGGCTCCTCCCAAAGCTTTCGTGATCGCGGCCGGTAGGCCGGCGCTATGCGCCGGGGAGACCCATGGTGATCTGCATCTTGACCTGTCCCTTGGGGGCGGACGCGGCGTCCTGAAACGCCTCGACGCTCTTCTCGAACGGATAGGTCCGCGTGATGAGGGGCGAGACGTCGATCGCGCCGGAGGCCAGCATCGCCACGCATCGCGGGAAGACATGGGCGTAGCGGAACACATGCTCGACCCGTGCTTCCTTCAGCATGGCGGCCGACACGTTATAGGCGGGGTTGGACAGCGGGATGCCGACGAAGACCACCACGCCGCCGGGACAGAGCGGTTCGAAAATATCGGCGATCGCCCGCTCGGAGCCGGCGCATTCGTAGATCACATCCGCGCCCCAACCCTCGGTGCGGGCCTTCACGACCTCGGCTAGGTTTTCGCGCGACACGTTGACAGTGGAGACCGAGCCGAGCTTGCGAGCGATCTCAAGCTTCGTGTCGTCCACATCGCTGACGATCACATGCGCGCAGCCGCCTGCGAGCGCGGCGAGCACCGTGACAAGGCCGATCGGTCCGGCGCCGATCACGACCGCGATATGGCCGGGCGCGGCCTTGGCCTTGGTGACAGCATGAACGCCCACCGCCAAGGGTTCCACCATGGCGGCGGCAGCGAACGTCACGTTATCGGGTAGTTTGAAGGTGAAGGCTTCCGGATGCACGACGCTCGGGCGCAACACGCCATGGATCGGCGGTGTGGCCCAGAAGCGCACGGCGGGATCGAGATTGTAGAGGCCAAGCCGCGTCGCGCGCCCGTTCGGATCGGGAATGCCGGGCTCCATGCAGACG
>NZ_BBWS01000025.1:0-64096 GCF_001463925.1 Aureimonas sp. N4
GCTCCATGCAGACGCGGTCGCCGGCTTTCAGCGTCGTCACCGCCGAGCCGGTCTCGGTCACGATCCCGGACGCCTCATGGCCGAGGATCATGGGCTCGCGCACCACGAAGGGGCCGATAGCGCCATGGGTGTAGTAATGCACGTCCGAGCCGCAGATGCCGACCGTGTGGATGGCGATGCGAACGTCGTGAGGCCCGAGCGGCTCGTCCAACTGGAAGTCGCGAAGCGAAAGCTGGTCCTTGGCTTCGAGCACGAGGGCGCGCTGGTCGGTCGGATCGACTGTGGGAACAGGGGCGACGGAAGACATCCGATGGCCTCTCCTTGTCATGCAGTGTTGGAATGGATGCTATGCAGCCTTGTCGCGGATCGCGACACCAATTCAGGCGGGTTTCCAAACTTTCTTGCGTTTCTCCGGGCTAGGCTGTTGCGCGCTGCATCAGGGGAGGGCACTGGATACGGCGTGTCGTCGCCCGGTAACCGCTGGGCGTCTCTCCGCAGACCATGAAGAATCGCCTGTTGAAATTGGCGGTGTTGTTGAAGCCGGTTTCGAAGCAGATATCGGTGATCGACTTGTCGCTGGTGGCGAGAAGCTGGCAGGCGGCCTGCACGCGCAGATGGTTCACATAGGCCGAAAAGTTGTGTCCGGTCTGATGCTTGAAGAAGCGCGAGAAGGCCGTCGCCTCCATGTTGCAGACATCCGCCGCTTCCTGCAGCGCGATGTCTCGGCGGAAATGCGCGCCCAGAAACGCGATCACGCGCTCCAGCTTGCGGGAGGCGCTGGTGTGAAGGCCAAGCGCGGGCGCGCATCTCGATAGCGTGCGCCGTTCCGCCCGGCATGTGGCGAGGTCTGCCATCAGGCTCAGAAATGCGAGCAGTCGATGCGGGCCTTCCAACTCGCCGATGTCGCAAAGTTTCTTGCGCCCTCGTTCGGCCGTCTCGCCGATGAACTCGACGCCGAAGGCCGCCTCCTGCAGCAGGGCGGCGACCTCGGCGAATTCAGCAAAGGCGTGGGACAGACGATCCGCAATCTCGCTGCTGAACTGAACCAGCACGTCGCGCTCGCGTAAGCTTGTGCCGGGCTCGATGGCGCTGACCCAATTGTGCGGGAGGTTCGGCCCGGTCAGGATCAGGCTCCCGGCCTCGAACGGGCCGACATGATCCCCGATCATCATGCGGCCGGAGCTCTCACGGATGAGATGCAACTCGTATTCCGGGTGGCAGTGCCATTTGGCGAGGTGATGCGGATAATCATGCGTGGCCCAGCGGAAGGACTCGCGCGGTCCGCAAAGAATCACCTCCAAGGCCGGCCCGTTCGGTGGCGTCGGCTCCAGCATAAGCGCGCGTGACGCGGACATGCTCATGGCGATATGCCCTCCATCGCATTCAGCCGCTCGCGCCAACGCGCCGCGTAGTCGGACAGACCCGGCAAAGACGCGAGCGCTAGCGGCGTGTCATCAGGCCCTTGTGGCTTCGCGCCGTCGCGCCCCGACGCCAGAAGCGCGGCGCCCGCGCTGGTGCCCGTGCCCTGCGTCGGTGCGAAAACCGGCCGGCCCGTCAGGCCTCCGAGCGCCCGCAGGAACAGCGCGTTGCGCGCGAACGGCCCTTCCACGATGATTGGTCCTGCCGCGCCGATCAACTTAAGGCTTTCATGGGCCATCAGAGCCACGTAAAGGCTCGCAGTGGCGGTACGCTCGGCCGCCGATAGGTTGTGAGACGGGTGCGACCAACCACCCTGGCCGTGCGGGAACGGGCCAGTTCCCGTTGTGATCGGCGGTGTCACCATCAGCCCGCGCGCCATCACAGCTTTCACCACGTCGTCTCCCGGCGTTTCCGGCGAGCGGTCCGTCAGGATGTCGAATTCGCGCCCGCCCATGAACAGGGCCGAGGGCACCGGGCGGCCGAAGGCATCCACATAGGCCAGCATGTTCCGATCGGGATCGAACGCTTTTGGTTCACCGCCAATGCAGAATCCGACGACCCAGGTTCCGGTGGACAGGACGGCGAAAGGGGCCTGCCGCGTCAGGAGGTGAGGCAGAAGCGATGCGTTGGAATCGTGAATGCCACAGAAGACGGGGATTTCTTGCCCCCCCAAGCCGATCCGTTCGGCGAGGCCCGACTTCAACGGACCCAAACGATCGAAGGCGCTGCGCAGCGGCGCAAACAGAGCCCGCCAGCCCATTCGATCCACCAGCGAGGAGAAGTCGCGGCGCTCGGGCGACCAGAGATCGGTGTGGCTTCCCAGCGAACTCGCCTCGCAGGCGGCCACGCCCGTCAGCCGATAGGCCCAATATTGTGGGTAGGTGAGAATGTGCCGAGTCTCGGCGAAGCGTTCGGGAAAGCGGGTCTGGAGCCAGAAAAGCTGACGCCCGACATTCAATCCGTTCGCCATGGCGGGGGACAGCGTTTCGGCAAAGTCCGGCCGGATCGCGTCATAGGCTTCGCTTCCCTCCAGCGGCGCCTCGTAGTCGATCACGGGAAGGGCTAGGTCCTCGCCTCCGATCAAAGCGACCGAAGCACCGTGCGCGGTGATCGAGATGGCGTCCAGCCTGTGCTCGGTGGCGAAGGCGGCGAGACTTTCGATCAGAAAGGCGAAAAGCGCATCCGTGTCGTAATGCGGATAGGGACCGTCCTCTCGGATGATGTTGGGGCACGAACGGACAGCGAGGTCGCACCGCTCGCTGAGGTCGTGCAGCACCAGCTTGGCATTGGTCTTGCCGATATCGATGACGGCGACGAAGCGGGGCGCATCGCTCATGGCTCAATCCATATGAAACATGGGAACGAGCGGCACGGCCACGGGCTCGTTTCCGGGATGGGTGTCCATGATATCGGCCATCGCGGCCCACCAGCGCTGCATCACGGGATGGTTCGGCAAGGCCGCCATGCCGTGATCGCGCGGGCGCTTCAGGACGCCGAAGAGGCAGTTCGTCTCGGGATCAAGAAAGATCGAATAGTCGCTGACGCCGGCCTCGCGCAGCAGGGCGACGAGTTCGGCCGGAATGGCATCGTGTCGCGCTTGGTACGCGTCCGCCTGGTGAGGGTGAAGCCGCATACGGAAGGCGTAGGTTTCCACGCTGTCGGCGCTCATGACTCGCTCCTCGGTGGCTCGCCCTTGGGCTCCAGCACTGCCACGATCAGGCGAAGCCCGGCGCTTTCGATCATGGCGGCGGAGCGGTCGTCGATCCGCTCGTCGGTGATGAGGATGTCGGCCCGCTCCAGCGGCGCGATGATGAAGCTGGAGCGATCGGCGAATTTGCTGGCATCGGCCAGGATCACCAGCTCATCGGCCTGCCGCATGAGGCGCTGTTCGGACTGGATGATGAGCGGGTCCGATTCCGCGAAGCCCAGCGGCGAAATGCCCTGCGCGCCCATGAACATGCGCCTTGCGCGGAAATGGGCGATCCCGTCCGCGTCGAACGGCGAGAGGATCAGGCCCTGCTCGCGATAGACCGCGCCAGCCGGCAGCAGGACGCCGCATTGCGAATGCTGAAGGAGATGCTCGGCGATCGGAAAGGAATTGGTCAGCACCTGCAAGCGGAGCCCCGTGAGGTAATGCACCATGCCGAACGTGGTCGAGCCGCCATTGATGATGATGGCGCTGTCATCCTCGCATAGGCGCGCGGCCTCGCGGGCGATGGCGAGCTTCTGCGACGCGTTGCGGGTCTGGAGCGTGCCGAAGCTTTCGCCGGAGACGGCGCGAGGCAAAGCCTGTTTCAAGGCTTCCGCGCCGCCCCGCACGCGCCTGAGCTTCTTCTGCGAATCGAGCAGCGCGATGTCACGGCGGACCGTCGCTTCCGAGGCGCCCGTCAGCGCTGCGAAGTCCTGAACGGTCGCCACCGAGCGCCCTTCGATGGCGCTCAGGATCATGCGATGACGCTCCCGCTCGTGCATTCCCAGTCCTCCCGAACCTGACGTTCCGCTCTCACGCTGGAACTGTCAATCATCTTCGATCAAAAATCATCATTGTGCATCGCAACATGATCGAACGTGATCGATCCTGTTGACAGATTTGGGTTGTGGGCGGATGGTTCGCGCCGTCGCGAGAGGCTTTCGCGGCTGCCGAAGGAGGAGGCTTCTGCCCATGACCACCAAGCTTTTGGACAATCGCTGGGACGACGCCAAGGCGGCGGGCATGAGCGAGTCGGAGCGACTGCTCTATCGCTCGAACCTTCTCGGTTCGGACAAGCGCATCACCAATTACGGCGGTGGCAACACCTCGGCCAAGGTCGAAGAACGCGATCCGCTCACCGGTGAGACCGTCACCGTCCTCTGGGTCAAGGGCTCGGGCGGCGATGTCGGCACGATGAAGCTGGACGGCTTCGCGACGCTCTACCAGTCCAAGCTCGAGCAGCTGCGCGGCATCTATCGCGGGCCGGAGCATGAGGACGAGATGGTGGGCCTGCTCAGTCACTGCACCTTCAATCTCAACCCGCGCGCATCCTCCATCGACACGCCGCTGCACGCCTATCTCCCGTACACCCATGTCGATCACATGCATCCCGATGCGGTGATCGCCATCGCGGCGACCGGGCGCTCGCGCGAGCTGACGCGCGACATCTATGGCGAGGAGATCGGCTGGTTGCCTTGGCGTCGTCCGGGCTTCCAGCTCGGGCTCGACCTCTCGCGCTTCGCGGCCGAAAACCCGCACGCCAAGGGCGTCGTCCTGGAAAGCCATGGTCTCTTCACCTGGGGCGAGACCGCGAAGGATTGCTACGAGACGACGCTTCGCATCATCAATCGCGCCATCGAGTGGTTCGATGGACAGCTGGCCGGCAAGCCGGCATTCGGTGGTGAGAAATGGCCGGCGCGTGATGTGGCCGAGCGCCGGCAGGTCGCCGCGCGGCTCATGCCGGAAATCCGCGCGCGGATCGGCGTCGAAGAGCGTAAGATCGGCCATTTCGACGATTCGCCGGCCGTTCTCGAATTCGTCGGCTCGAACCGTCTGGACGAGCTCGCCGCGCTCGGCACATCCTGCCCAGACCATTTCCTGCGCACCAAGATCCGCCCGCTCGTCCTGCCGTACAACGGCGATCTGGATGCCCTGGTCGGCGGTCTGGATGCGGCCGTGGAAGCCTATCGCGAAGGCTATCGCGCCTATTACGAGCGCTGCCGCCACGACAACAGCCCGGCGATCCGCGACCCGAACGCGGTGATCTATCTCGTTCCGGGCGTCGGCATGCTGTCGTTTGCCAAGGATAAGGCGACGGCGCGCATCGCCTCGGAGTTCTACGTCAACGCCATCAACGTCATGCGCGGGGCATCCGGCGTCGACACCTATCAGGGCCTGCCCGAGCAGGAAGCCTTCGACATCGAGTATTGGCTTCTGGAAGAGGCCAAGCTTCAGCGTATGCCCAAGCCCAAATCGCTGGCCGGGCGCATCGCCTTCGTAACGGGTGGGGCCGGCGGCATCGGCCGCGCGACAGCCGAGCGGCTGATGGGCGAGGGCGCCTGCGTGGTGCTAGCCGATATCGATGCCGGCGCGCTGGACGCGGCAAGGGCCGATTTCGCCAAGCGCTTCGGAGCCGATCAGGTGCGCGGCGTCATCGCCAATGTCACCGACGAGGCGGCGGTCGCGAAGGCTTTCGAGGATGCCGCTACGGCTTTTGGCGGCCTCGACATTCTCGTGTCAAACGCCGGCATCGCTTCGGCCTCGCCGATCGAGGATACGACTCTCGAGGTCTGGAACCGCAATATCGACATTCTCGCGACCGGCTATTTCCTCGTCTCGCGCGAGGCCTTCCGGCTGTTCCGCAGACAGAAGCTTGGCGGCTCCATCGTCTTCATCGCCTCGAAGAACGGTCTGGCGGCCTCCGCCGGCGCGTCCGCTTATTGCACGGCGAAAGCTGCGGAAATCCATCTGGCGCGCTGCCTCGCCCTGGAGGGCGCGGAGGCCGGCATCCGCGTGAACACCGTGAACCCCGACGCCGTGCTGCGCGGCTCCAAGATCTGGAGCGGCGAGTGGCGCGAGCAGCGCGCGGCGTCCTCCAAGATCGGCGAGGAGCAGCTGGAGGAGCACTATCGTCAGCGCTCGCTCCTGAAGCGTTCGGTCTTCCCGGAGGACATCGCGGAAGCGGTCTACTTCCTCGCGAGCGACCTGTCGGCCAAGTCCACCGGCAATATCGTGAATGTGGACGCGGGCAACCAGATCTCGTTCACGCGCTGATCGGCACCGAAACCAGAGACCACGCCCGGCCGGGAGACGAGGCCGGGCAGTTTCACCAAGGCAGGGGAGGACGGCGCATGGCCGCACGGATCGATCGAGACGTTATCGACAAGAGCAACGAGCAGTTCCAAGAGGCACTGGAGGCCGACTACGCCGCGCTCGGTGCGCGACTGGACCGACGCGGCATTGCGATCGACGACATCAAGCGGAAGGTCGCGGGCTTCACGGTCGCCGTTCCCTCCTGGGGCGTCGGGACCGGCGGCACGCGCTTTGCTCGCTTCCCGGGCGGCGGCGAGCCGCGCGGCATCTTCGAGAAGCTGGACGACTGTGCCGTGATCAACGACCTCGGCCGCGCCACCCCCGCCGTCTCGCTGCATATCCCCTGGGACAAGGCCGACCCCGCCGACCTGCGCGCTAAGGCAGCGGAACTGGGGCTCGGCTTCGATGCGATGAACTCCAATACGTTTCAGGATCACCCGGACGATCCCAGCCAGCCACTGTCCTATAAGTATGGCTCACTATCGCATACGGACGCAGCGGTACGGCAGCAAGCCGTGGAGCACAATCTCGAAACCGTATCAATCGGCGAAGCGATCGGCTCCAAGGCGCTGACCGTCTGGATCGGTGACGGGTCGAACTTCCCCGGGCAGAGCGATCTCGGCCGCGCCTTCGAGCGTTATCTGGGTGCGATGAAGGAGATCACGAAGGGTCTGCCCGCCGACTGGCGCATCTTCTCAGAGCATAAGATGTACGAGCCGGCGTTCTATTCGACGGTGGTGCAAGACTGGGGCACGAGCTACCTGACGGCGGTGGAACTGGGCGATAAAGCCTTCTGCCTCGTGGATCTCGGACACCACGCACCGAATGTGAATATCGAGCAGATCGTCTCTCGGCTCATTCACTCCCGCAAGCTTGGCGGCTTCCACTTCAACGATTCCAAATATGGCGACGACGATCTCGACGCCGGCTCGATCGACCCGTTCCGCCTCTTCCTCGTCTTCAATGAGTTGGTGGAAGCCGGTGCACGGTTGGACGCGCTGGGGCCATCTTACATGATCGACCAGTCGCACAACGTCACCGACCCGATCGAAAGCCTGATCCGTACGGCCGGCGAAATCCGCCGCGCCTATGCGCAGGCGCTGCTGGTGGATCGCGCGGCCCTGCGCGGCTTTCAGGACGAGAACGACGCGCTCATGGCCTCCGAAACGCTGAAAGCCGGCTTCCGCTTCGATGTGGAGCCGATCCTCGCCAAGGCGCGGCTGGAGGCAGGCGGCGCCATCGATCCGATCGCCGCGTACCGCACGAGCGGCTATCGGCAGCGTGTGTCGCAGGAGCGCCCGGCTTCGCGCGGCTCTGGCGGCGGCATCGTCTGAGGGGATAGACATGAGCGATTTGTATCGGTCTGCGATCGATGAGCTTGCCGGCGCCGTGTCCGGCATCGATGACGCGCAAGTGGACGAAGCCTGCCGGCTCGTCGCGAATGCGCGTCATATCTGCACCTATGCGGGCGGGCGCGAAGGGCTTCAGCTCAAGGGTTTCGCCATGCGCCTGTTCCACCTCGGCCGGTCGGTCTCGGTGGTGGGCGACATGACGGTACCGGCTCTGGGCGAGCAGGATATATTCCTCGTTGTGTGTGGGCCCGGCGAAATCTCGACGTCTCTGGCGCTAATCGGCGTCGCGAAGGCGGCCGGCGCGAAGGTCGTGGTCGTCACCGCGCAGCCCTCCGGCCGCGTGCCCGCTTTGGCCGATCATGTGTTAACCATACCGGCCCAGACCATGGCGGACGACCAGGGCACCAATGCTTCCTCGGTTCTGCCCATGGGCTCGCTTTTCGAGGGCGCGCTCTTCGTTCTGTTCGAGGTGATGGTGCTGAAGCTGAAGACCTTGCTAGGAGAGTCCAGCGAGACGATGCGCGCCCGGCACACGAATATGGAGTAGCTCCGCCAAGACCCGATGGGGAACCGGCCCAAAGCCTTCCAGTTGTCGCCTTGAGGTTCAAGCGAGCAGGGAGGTCACCATGCCCCAAGGTGACAAGTCGAAATACACCGACAAGCAGAAGCGAAAGGCCGAGCATATCGCGGATGGCTATGAAGAGCGCGGCGTACCCGATGCGGAAGCGGAGCGCCGGGCTTGGGCCACCGTGAACAAAGACAGTGGCGGAGGCAACAAGAGCGGATCGGGGCGCGGCCATCCCGATACGCACGCGTCGTCGCACAAGGGTGGCGAGAAGGGCGGTAAAGCGAGCGCATCACGGAGCGCCGCCGAGCGTTCGGCCTCAGCCAAGAAGGCGGCGGAAACGCGCAAACGGAATGCTGACAAGGCTGCTCACGCTTCTCACTGAGGCGATGTGACCGGCATCAAAAAAGGGCGGCTGGAAGGCCGCCCTTTCGTTTGGTGATTATCCGAACTTACTTCGCCGGCACCGTCGAGTTCTCGCCCGCGCTCGTGCCTGGGACGGGGTTGTTGGTCTCGGTCGGAACCGAAGTTGCGTCGCCAGACGTCATGGGCTTGCGCACGGGCTGTGTGCTGTCGATGCCGCTCGTGTTGCCGGGAACAGGAACAGAGGTCGCGGCCGCGGATGTGTCGGCCTTGGGAGCGTCCTGGTTGGTGGTAACGGTGCTGGCAGCGCCAGCCGGGACCGCCGAATTCTCGCCCGCGCTGGTGCCGGGAACTGGATTGGTCGTTTCCGAAGACTGCGCGAAGGCCGCGCCACTCAGGAGCATCGTCGCAGAAACGGCAGCCAAAAGTGTCTTCTTCATGCCGATCGACTCCATGTGATCTTGCTGATCCGAGCGTTTAGCTCTCGATCCATCAACGGATACTGAAGTGGAAGGTTCCCGACGGACAAGAGATTTGCGTGGGCTGGGGCAAGGCGCTCTCGCCGAAAATCACCAGTGATACTCCGCATTCATGCGTTGTTGGCGGCTGATGGCGATCGATCCGACATCGCGCATTCCAACGTTTTCAGGAGAATGCGCCCGTCGCAAGGCTTGTTGCAAACTGCGACGCCTGGATAGCGCTTGGCGAGAACACTCTGCTCGCCCTGGCCTGTATGGAACACGAAGGGAACATCGTTGGCGGCCAGATAATCGGCAAGCGGATAGGAGGTTTCGCCGTGAAGATTGAGATCGAGCACCACGGCATCGAAACGGCCGGACTGCGCCACACCCGTCGCTTGGCCCAGCGTGCTGGCGCAGGTGACCTCCGCCCCGGAGTCGGCGAGTTCACTTTCCAGATCCAGCGCGACCAGGAACTCGTCCTCAACGACGAGAACACGCTTTCCGCGCAGACCATCTGCTTGCCGCATCTTGCTCAAGTCCTTGTTGAAGTCCGCCCGTGCCACCAGGGCAGTTTCCGAACGCGCGATGGTCACACCGGCTCAATGCACCCTGTCATGCCTTTGTCGTCAGGGCCTCGGGTCATTCTCACCTTCCACCGCGCGGCGCCGTGACCCCGTCATTGATGTAAATGTAGAAGGATTCCCGACAAGGGAAGTTGTGAAATTGTCACGCTACGACGTCGGAGTAGTCTCGCGACAGTTTAGGCGGTAGCGCCCTGCCGCCATTTTCGCTCCAGGCCGACGAAGCGGGCGCTCATCAGAATGGCAGCGACGAGGAGCCCTCCTGCCAGTCCCCACCAGACGCCAACCCCCTTCCAGCCGGCGACGAAGGCCAGTCCGTAGGCGACCGGCATTCCCACCAGCCAATAGCTGGCGACGGCGATGAACATGGGAATGCGCGTGTCCTTCATGCCGCGCAGAATGCCGCTTGCCGTCACCTGAAGCGAGTCCACGATCTGGAACGCGGCGGCCACCGCCAGGAGCGGGACGGCGGCTTGGAGCACGGCCTGCGCATTGGGCTGGCGCATGTCGAGATAAAGCCCGATTAGGAGTCCCGGCGCGACCCAGAAGAGTATGGCGGCGGTGCAGGAGATCACGCCGGCCACGATCAGCGATATGCGTGCCGCGCGCTCCAGATTGGCCGCGTCATGCCGACCGAAAGCCGTTCCGACTCGGACGGTGGCCGCGCTCGCAAGACCCAGCGGGATCATGAAGGAAATCGAGGCGAGCTGAAGCGCGATCCCGTGGGCCGCGAGTTCCAGTGTGCCGATCCAGCCCATCATCACGGACGCCGCCGTGAAGAGGCCGACTTCAGCGAGGATCGTCGCGCCGATCGGCCATCCCAGCCGCAGCACCTCTCGAAAGGCGGGCCAGTCCGGCGTGTGGAAGCGCCGCCAGATATCGAAGACCTCAAGCCCTCGCGCTCGGCTCGTATAGGCGAGGAGCAGCAGAAAGGTCGCGATCGATGTTCCAACGGAGGCGATCCCCGAGCCCGTGAGGCCGAGCGCCGGTGCGCCAAAATGGCCGAACACGAGGATATAGTTGAACAGCGCGTTGAGACCTGCACCCAGCAGCGTGATCCCGAGCACGACATTCGGGCGCTCCAGCGCGCTGAGATAGGAGCGCAGCACGAAGGTCGCGAGATAGGGCGCCATGGACCATTGCAGGACGCGCACATAGTCCCCGGCCTCGGCCGCAATCGCTGGCTCCTGGCCGAGACGCACCAGAATGGTTTCGGTGAACCAAAGCGGGATCATCACCAGCAGGCTGTAGAGGATGACGACCCAAAGCCCCATGCGCACCGAACGGCGCACGCCGCGCACATCGCCATTGCCATGCGCGGCCGCCGCCACGGGCATGACCGCATAGGCAAAGCCCGAGCCGAACATCCAGAACACGTAGAAGGTCTGTGTGGCGAGAACCGCCGCCGCGAGCTGGGCCGCGCCGAGTTGACCTATCATCACCGTGTTGGTGACGTTGATCGAAATCTGCGCCAGCTGCGCGCCGACGAGCGGCAGGCCGAGCGCGAACGTCGCCTTCAGATGCCCGCGCCACGGCAGGAGCTCCGGCTGGGGGGAAGAAGCTGTCGGCATGGTCATGTCGGCCCGTCGGCATCGCAGGGGAAGGCGATCCGGGGTAGAACGCGGTCAAGGGCATGTCCAGTCGCATCGAGAGAACGCCCGGTTCTTTCGCGGCGCAGCATCGAATTATGGGTGTGTCCCGGAGCGTGCGCCTGCCTGCCGATTGACAAGACTGGAGCCCTTCGAAATAACGCAGACAATTGAGCCTTCTTGCGCGGGCGCGAGGATGGCTTGGAGACGGGCTCCCGACCGATCGGATCGTATTGCGATGGCACTTCGACTTCTTCAGGTAAAACTCGGTGGCCAGCTGGCCGTGGTCGCCAGTGACGATGCGGGCGCGGCGCATGTCGTTCCTGGTTATGCCTCCGTCTACGAACTGGCCGGCGCGGCGATCCGTGAGGGCAAGAGCTTGTCCGATCTGGTCGCGCATGCCGGGCAGGGCGAGAGTGTCGATCTCGACGCGGCGCTGGCCGAAGGGCGGATCGGTCTCCCCATCCATCATCCCGACCCCGCGCATTTCATCGTGGCCGGTACGGGCCTCACCCATCTCGGCTCGGCTGACGGCCGCGACAAGATGCACAAGTCCGCCGCGGGCGAGCATGTCACCGACTCCATGAAGATGTTCCGCATGGGTCTTGAAGGCGGCAAACCGGCCGAGAGCGATGTCGGGGTGCAACCCGAGTGGTTCTACAAGGGCGACGGTTCCTGCCTCGTCGGCCCTGGCGAGCCGCTGACCTCGCCCTCCTTCGCATTGGATGGCGGCGAGGAGCCGGAACTGGCGGGCATCTATTTGATCGGCCCGGACGGAACGCCGTTTCGTCTTGGCTTCTGCCTCGCCAACGAGTTCTCCGACCATGTGACCGAGCGCGGCAACTATCTCTGGCTCGCCCATTCCAAGTTGCGCGAAGCCTCGCTCGGCCCGGAGCTTCTGGTCGGCGAGCTGCCGGACAGCGTCGAGGGCACCTCGCGTATTCTGCGCGGCGACGACGTCATCTTCGACAAGCCCTTCCTGTCGGGCGAGGCGAACATGTCGCATTCGATCCGCAATCTGGAACATCACCATTTCAAGTATGATCTGTTCCGTCGCCCGGGCGATCTGCATGTCCATTTCTTCGGAACGGCCACGCTGTCGGTGACGCATGGCGTCAAGACCGAGAATGGAGACCGGTTCGAGATCGACGCGCGGCCGTTCCGTCTGCCGCTGGTGAATACGCTGGCGAGCGCCAGCGAGACGCCGGTTTCGATCAAGGCGCTTTGAGGGTCGCAGGATGACGCTTCGTACCGCCATTGTCGGCCTCGGCAAGATCGCACGGGATCAGCACGTTCCCTCCATCGCCAAGGTGGAGGGCGTCGATCTCGTCGCCATCGCCAGCCGCAACGCCTCGCTGGACGGACTGCCGTCCTTTGCCGACGTGGATGAACTCTTGGCGGCGGTTGGCGGCGAGGTGGACGCCGTGTCCCTTTGCACACCGCCGCAGGGACGCCATGCGCAGGCCGAGGCCGCCTTGCGCGCCGGCAAGCATGTGATGCTTGAAAAGCCGCCGGGTGCGACGGTGAGTGAGATCGCGCCGCTCGTGTCTCTGGCCAAGGAAAAGGGCGTCACGCTTTTTGCCACATGGCATTCGCGTTACGCTTCGGCCGTGGAGCCCGCGCGTGCTTTCCTCGCGGACGCCGGCATTCGCTCGGTTCATGTCGAGTGGAAGGAAAATGTCCGCAAGTGGCACCCGAACCAGGATTGGATCTGGCAGCCGGGCGGCCTCGGCGTGTTCGACCCCGGCATCAACGCCCTGTCGATCGTCACCGCCGTTCTGCCGCGCCCGATCTTCATTCTGCGCTCGGACCTGTCCTTCCCGGACAATCGCGCCGCGCCGATCGCGGCCGATCTGGAATTCACCGACGCGCTGGGGACGCCGGTTCGCGCGGAGTTCGACTGGCGCGAGACGGGCGGCGAGACATGGAGCATCCATGTCGAGACCGACATGGGCAAGCTCAGCCTGCGCGAGGGCGGCAAGAAGCTCTTCATCGATGACGTCCTGACGGTGGACGAGCCCGATCAGGAATATGCGGGCCTGTATCGCCGCTTTGTCGAACTGACGAAGACGGGCGCGCTGGATGTCGATCTGTCGCCGCTGCAGCACGTCGCCGACGCATTCCTTCTCGGCCGCCGCCGCGCGGTCGAAGCCTTCATCGAGGAATAGGGTGATGGCGGTCGGCATTTCACGGCGCTCGTTCGGAAAGCTCGCCTCGGGAGAAGAGGTCGAGATCGTCACGCTGCGTGCGGGTGACGGGCTCGAGGCCTCGGTCCTCACCTATGGCGCGACGCTTCAGGCGCTCAAGGTGCCGGACCGGAACGGGCATGTCGCGGACATCCTTCTCGGTCATGACGATCTGGCTGGCTATGTCGATCATCGCAGCTTCTTCGGTGCCACCATCGGCCGTTATGCCAATCGCATTGCGGGCGGGCGCTTCGAGTTGGACGGTGAGTCTTTTGAGGTCGAGCCCAATGACGGCGCCAATGCGCTCCATGGCGGCGAGCATGGTTTCGATCGCCATCTTTGGACGATCGACGCGATCGGCGATGGCGAGGTGCCCTTCGTCATTCTTAGTCGGCATAGCGCGGACGGCGAAGGCGGCTTTCCCGGCGCGCTCGACGTTCATGTGACCTACCGGGTCCGCGCCAACGCGCTGGAGATCGACCTACGCGCCGTGAATGGCGATAGGCCGACGGTCGTGAACCTCACCAACCACGCCTATTTCAATCTCGGCGGCGCGATGGAGCCGAGAGATATCCTGTCGCATGACTTGCGCATCGCGGCGGAACGCTACCTGCCGATCGACAGCGGTTCGATCCCGGAGGGTGGGCCGGAGCCTGTGGCTGGAACGCCCTTCGACTTCCGCGAGATGCGAGCGATCGGCGCGCGCATTCGCGAGGCGCATCCGCAGATTTTGGCGGGGCGTGGCTACGACCACAATTACTGCCTGGATGGCCGCGAAAGCGCCGATGGCCGCCATCTGGCGGCCCGTGTCGAGGACAAGGCGTCGGGCCGCGCCATGGAACTGTGGACCGACCAGCCGGGCGTGCAGTTCTATTCCGGCAACTTCCTGAACGGGACGATATCGGGCAAGAACGGCCGGTCCTACCGCATGGGCGATGCCTTCTGCCTGGAGCCGCAACTCTATCCCGACACGCCGAACCGGCCCGATTTTCCGTCGGCGCGTCTCGATGCGGGGGCGACCTATCGCCACCGCTCCGCTTTTCAGTTTTCGACGATTTGACCGCAGCGCTCGTCCATGCCCAAAGCATACGAGCGTCGGCCTGACACAGACCAGGGGAAAGACCCAATGAGCAGCGAACTCACCAGCCCCAATGGCGGCGCCGCGCACGGGCGCGCCCACACCAAGCTCCGCTCGCGCGCCTGGTTCGACAATCCCGAAAATGCCGACATGACGGCGCTCTATCTCGAGCGCTACATGAATTTCGGCCTGAGCCAGGAAGAGCTTCAGTCCGGCCGCCCGATTATCGGCATCGCGCAGACCGGCTCGGATCTGAGCCCCTGCAATCGCCATCATCTGGAACTTGCCAATCGCCTGCGCGAGGGCATCCGTGAGGCCGGCGGCATCGCGATCGAATTCCCGGTTCATCCGATCCAGGAAACCGGCAAGCGCCCGACGGCGGGTCTCGATCGAAACCTCGCCTATCTCGGCCTGGTCGAGGTGCTCTACGGCTATCCGCTCGACGGCGTCGTGCTCACCATCGGCTGCGACAAGACCACGCCGGCCTGCCTCATGGCAGCGGCGACCGTCAACATCCCGGCGATCGCGCTTTCGGTCGGCCCCATGCTGAACGGCTGGTTCCGCGGCCAGCGCACGGGCTCGGGCACGATCGTCTGGAAGGCCCGCGAACTGATGGCCAAGGGCGAGATCGACTATGCGGGCTTCGTGAAGCTCGTCGCCTCGTCCGCGCCGTCCACCGGCTATTGCAACACGATGGGCACGGCAACCACGATGAACTCGCTCGCCGAGGCGCTGGGAATGCAGCTGCCCGGCTCGGCGGCGATCCCCGCACCCTATCGCGACCGTCAGGAAGTGTCCTACCGCACGGGTCTGCGCATCGTGGACATGGTGCGCGAGGATCTGAAGCCGTCCGACATCCTGACCAAGGACGCCTTCATCAACGCCATCCGCGTCAACTCGGCCATCGGCGGCTCGACCAACGCGCCGATCCATCTCAACGCCTTGGCCCGTCATATCGGCGTCGAGCTGACGGTGGACGACTGGCAGGAGTTCGGTCAGGACATCCCGCTTCTGGTCAATCTCCAGCCGGCCGGTGAATATCTGGGCGAGGACTACTACCATGCCGGCGGCGTGCCGGCGGTGGTCAATCAGCTCATGACCCAAGGACTGATCAAGGAAGACGCACTGACCGTCAACGGCCGCACCATTGGCGAAAATTGCCGTGGCGCGATCATCGAAGACGAGAACGTCATCAAGACCTATGACAAGCCGCTGAAGGAAAAGGCCGGCTTCCTGGTCTTGAAGGGCAACCTCTTCTCCTCGGCGATCATGAAGACCTCGGTGATCAGCCCCGAGTTCCGCGATCGCTACCTGAACAATCCGAACGACCCCAACGCCTTCGAAGGCAAGGCCGTCGTGTTCGATGGTCCGGAGGACTACCATCACCGAATCGACGATCCCGCGCTCGGCATCGACGAGAACACGGTTCTCTTCATGCGCGGCGCCGGCCCGATCGGTTATCCCGGCGCGGCCGAGGTCGTGAACATGCGCGCGCCCGACTACCTCATCAAGAAGGGCGTCACCTCGCTCGCCTGCATCGGCGACGGCCGTCAGTCCGGCACGTCGGGCTCGCCCTCCATCCTCAACGCTTCGCCCGAAGCGGCGGCGGGCGGCAATCTCGCGGTGCTCAAGACCGGAGACCGGGTACGCATCGATCTGGGACGCGGCACGGCCAATATCCTCATCTCCGACGACGAGCTGGCCGAGCGCCGCGCGGCGTTGAAGGCTGAGGGCGGCTACAAGTACCCGGATCACCAGACCCCCTGGCAGGAGATTCAGCGCACGCTGGTCGGCCAGATGGAGACTGGCGCCGTCCTCGAAAACGCGGTGCAATACCAGCGTCTCGCGCAGACGCGCGGCGTGCCCCGCGATAACCACTGAGCGGCGCACGGAACATGAGAGGGCTTGCGGCTTGAGCGATATCGCCATCGAGATCCTGTCGGATCAATCCTGCCATCTAGGCGAGGGGCCGTGCTACGACGGTCGCACCAACACCGCCTGGTGGTTCGACATTCTCGAAAGCAAACTGTTCGAGGCGCGGCTCTCCGCCGGTTCCGTGACCGTCCATGATCTGCCGTCGATGGGGAGCGTCATCGCCCCCATCGACGCTCGGCGTCATCTGGTAGCGACCGCCGATGGGCTTTTCGTGCGCGATGCCGCAAGCGGGCGCATGGAACTGCATACGCCGCTGGAATCCGACAATCCGGCCACGCGCTCCAATGACGGGCGGGTGCATCCCGCCGGCGCGCTCTGGATCGGTACGATGGGGCGTCGCGCCGAGGAGGGCGCGGGCGCGATCTACTGGTTCCGGGATGGCGAGGTTCGCAAGCTCTATTCCGAGATCACCATTCCGAACGGCATCTGCTTCTCGCCGGATGGGCGCTTCGGGTATTTCACCGATACCCATGCCGGGATCTATCACCGCGTGCCGCTCGACCCGGACACCGGCCTGCCGATCGGCCAACCATCGATTCTTTACGATCATCGCGGCGGCGAAGGCGGTCTCGATGGCGCGGTCGTGGATGCCGAAGGCCTAATCTGGAGCGCGCGCTGGGGTGCGTCCTGCATCGACGTCTACACCCCGGAAGGCGACCGGGTGCGCACGATCCGCGTGCCGGCAACGCGCCCGAGCTGCCCGGCCTTTATCGGTCCCGATCTCGATCGCCTCCTGGTGACGACGGCCCGAGAGGGCATGAGCGAAGCCGATCTTCAGGCCGATCCCAAGGCCGGCATGACGCTCGTCCTCGATGTCAACGCACGCGGAATTCCCGATCCGCTGGTTCGGATTTGATCATGCTGCCGACTTATGCCGCCGTCGATTGGGGCACCACGTCGTTTCGCGCGTGGGCCATTGATGGCAACGGGAATGTTCTCAACGAGACACGCGCGCGAGACGGGTTGACGACAGCCGCCGAGCGAGGCTTCGAGACGGTGCTCGAACAGCATCTGGCCGAGCTCGGTCTCGGCCCCGACGCGCCCGCCGTTCTATGCGGAATGGTGGGCTCGCGCGCCGGCTGGGTGGAAGCCGCCTATCTCGAAACGCCGCTGGAACTCGGCGACCTCGGCGCGCGCGCGATCAAGGTTCCGGGGATCGCGCGTCCGGTCTTCATCCTGCCGGGGCTGGCGCAACGCGCTTCCTGGGAGCCCGACGTCATGCGCGGTGAGGAAACCCAGCTTCTGGGCGTCGTCGCGGAAGGCTACCGCACCGGCCTCGTTTGTATGCCCGGCACCCATTCCAAATGGGTATCCTTGTCCGACGGGGTGATCGAAGCCTTTTCGACCTTCATGACGGGCGAGTTGTTCCAGCTGCTGCGCTCGCAATCCATTCTCAAGCAGGCGGTGGAAGGCGAGGGGTCGGTTGCCGCGACCCCGGCCTTTCTGGATGGTGTGCGCCGCGCTTTCGAAGCGCCGGCCTTGGCCACGAACTTCCTGTTTTCGATCCGGGCCGGCTGGCTCCTGCATGGGGCGGCGCTGACCGATCAGGCCGCGCGCCTCTCGGGCCTGTTGCTCGGTCTAGAACTCGCGGGCGCGGCAGAGCGCCATGGCGATCTGCACGGGGCGGCCCTTCTCGCGTCCGGCCCGATCGCCGATCTTTATGTCGCCGCGTTCGAGGCTATCGGCATGGGCGCGTTCCGCCGACTGGATGCCGACTCCTGCGTGCGGCACGGGCTGGCCCAGGCCGCCATCTCTCTTTTCAGCAAAGAAAGCTGATCGTCCATGACCGCTACCCGCATTCCCTGGCCGCAGCTTCGCCGTTCGCTCGTCGCCATTCTGCGGGGGATTCGCCCCGAAGAAACCGAAGCCATCGTCACCACGCTGATGGAGGCCGGTTTCGAGGCGATCGAGATTCCGCTGAACTCGCCGGACGCGTTCAATTCCATCGGCAAGGCCGTGCGCCTGGGGACGGACGCGCATTATATCGGCGCCGGTACCGTTCTTTCGGTCGAGAATGTCGATCGGCTGGCCGATGTCGGCGGTCGTCTTCTGGTTTCGCCCAATGTCGATGCCGCCGTTCTCCGGCGCGCGGGCGAGCATGGCATGGTGACGATGCCGGGTGTCTTCACGCCGACCGAAGCCTTTCAGGCGCTCGCGGCCGGCGCTTCGGCGCTCAAGTTCTTCCCGGCCAATGTCCTGGGCCCGGCTGGCGTTTCGGCCGTGCGCGCCGTTCTGCCGAAGGATTGCGAAGTCGGCGTCGTCGGTGGCGTTTCCGAGACTGATTTCGAGGGTTTCGCCAAGGTCGGTGTCCGCGCCTTTGGGCTGGGCTCCTCGCTCTACAAACCTGGGATGGATATACAAGAAATACGTGCACGAGCCGATCGCACCATCTTGCTCTACGACCGCATATTCGGTTTAGGATAAATCAGGCGGCTGGAAGAATTCCGTTGTCGCTGTGGTGACGATCGGATAATCGTCAGACAAATTCGAATTCGGCGAGGAGAGGCCGGCTTCGAATCGGCGGCGCGGGTCAGGGCCGTGATGTCTGTGAGGGAACCGTTGCGACGGTTTCATTCGGGAGGGACAGAATGAAGACGATGAAAACGCTGCTGGCTGCGGTGGCATTGGGAGCGATGGCGTTTGCGGGTGCAGCATCCGCACAGGACAAGGCCGTCGTCGGCGTGTCCATGCCGGACAAGTCTGTCGCGCGATGGATCGCCGACGGCGCCAACATGGTGAAGACGCTGAAGGACAAGGGCTACGACGCCGATCTTCAGTATGCGGAAGACGACGTCTCGACCCAGCTCTCGCAGATCGAGAACATGGTGACCAAGGGCGCGCAGGTTCTGGTGATCGCGCCGGTCGATGGCACGACGATGACCGACATCCTTCAGAAGGCCGCCGACAGCGGCATCAAGGTCATCGCCTATGATCGCCTGATCCGCAATTCGCCGAATGTCAGCTATTATGCGACCTTCGATAATTATCAGGTCGGTGTGCTCCAGGCGACCTCGATCGTCGACGCGCTCGGGCTGAAGGACGGCAAGGGCCCCTTCAACATCGAGCTTTTCGGCGGCTCGCCGGACGATAACAACGCCTTCTTCTTCTACAACGGCGCGATGAGCGTGCTGCAGCCCTATATCGATCAGGGCAAGCTCGTGATTCCGTCGGGCCAGACCGGCATGAACGTCGTCGGCACGCTGCGCTGGGATGCGGCGACCGCACAGGCCCGCATGGATAATCTCCTGTCGGCTCACTACACCGACAAGAACGTCGATGCGGTTCTGGCTCCCAATGACGTGCTCGCCATCGGCATCATTTCGTCGCTCAAAGGCGTCGGCTATGGCTCAGGCGACAAGAAGATGCCGGTTATCACCGGTCAGGACGCCGAACTGCCGTCGGTGAAGGCCATTCTCGCCGGCAACCAGACCTCGACCATTTTCAAGGACACACGCGATCTCGCCAAGGCTGCCGTGGGCATGGTCGAAGCGACGCTCGGCGGGAAACAGGTCGAGGTCAACGACACCAAGACCTACGACAATGGCGTCAAGATCGTCCCGGCCGAGTTGCTGAAGCCGATCCTCATCACCAAGGACAATGCGGTCAAGGTGCTGGTGGATAGCGGCTACTACACGGCCGATCAGCTGAAGTAAGCTGTCTGATCGGCGCCGGCTTCCCGTCTGCGCCGATCACGCCTTCGCCGCCTGATCGGCATGGCTCTTCGCGGGACCACGCGAATGTCCGGCGCGCAGCTGCCGCGCCGAGATCAATACGAATGTCTCCACCGAGTCCCTCAGGGATGCTGCGACCATCGAGCGTCGCAAGCCGAAGGGCCGGGATGAGGCAGTCGCGAACTCGCACGACGGTCGAACCGGCGTGTGTTCATCAAAAGGGGAGAAGCATGAAGTCTCTGAAGATTCTGGCGGCGGGCGTCGCCCTCGGTCTTACGCTGATGTCGGGCGCCTTCGCGCAGGACAAGGGTGTCGTCGGTATCGCCATGCCGACCAAGTCGTCCACCCGCTGGATCGCAGACGGCGACAACATGGTGAAAGTGCTCCAGGAGCGCGGCTACAAGACCGATCTGCAGTACGCGGAAGACGACATCCCGACCCAGCTCTCGCAGATCGAGAACATGGTCACCAAGGGCGCGAAGGTGCTCGTGATCGCGTCCATCGACGGCACGACGCTGACGGACGTCCTTCAGCAGGCGGCCGACAGCGGCATCAAGGTCATCGCCTATGACCGCCTGATCCGCAATTCGGGCAATGTCGACTACTACGCGACCTTCGACAACTTCCAGGTCGGCGTGCTCCAGGCCAGCTCGATCGTTGACTCGCTCGGTTTGAAGGACGGCAAGGGCCCCTTCAACATCGAACTCTTCGGCGGCTCGCCGGACGACAACAACGCCTTCTTCTTCTACAACGGCGCGATGAGCGTGCTTCAGCCCTATCTGGACTCGGGCAAGCTCGTGATTCCGTCGGGCCAGAAGGGCATGGACACGGTCGGCACGCTGCGTTGGGACCCCTCGGTCGCGCAGGCTCGCATGGATAACCTCCTGTCCGCCTACTACACCGACAAGAATGTCGACGCGGTTCTTTCGCCCTATGACGGCCTGTCGATCGGCATCATCTCCTCGCTTCGCGGCGTCGGTTACGGCTCGGGCAACAAGAAGATGCCGGTCATCACCGGCCAGGACGCCGAGCTGCCTTCGGTGAAGGCGATCATCGCCGGCAACCAGACCTCGACCATCTTCAAGGACACGCGCGAGCTGGCCAAGGTCACGGTCGACATGGTGGACGCGATGGCCGCTGGTAAGGAAGTCCCGGTCAACGACACCAAGACCTATGAGAACGGCGTCAAGACCGTTCCGTCCTACCTCCTGAAGCCGGTCCTCGTCACCAAGGACAACGTGACTCAGGCTCTGATCGACACCGGCTACTACAAGGCCGACGAGATCAAGTAAGATCGCATGCGGGCGGGGCGGGTATCCTTCAAAAGGTTCCGCCCCGCCGTCTCTCATCGGGGCCGCGCCTGAGACGCCGGTTCGGCCCGTTCAATTCGAGGTCGCCGATGGCTCCCATTCTAGAAATGCGCGGCATCACCAAGACGTTTCCGGGCGTGAAGGCCCTCGATAACGTCAATCTCTCGGTTCAGGCCGGCGAGATCCATGCCATCTGCGGCGAGAACGGCGCCGGCAAATCGACCCTGATGAAGGTTCTGTCGGGCGTCTATCCGCACGGCACCTATGAGGGCGATATCCACTTCGAGAACGAAGTGCGGTCCTTCAAGGACATCGCCGATTCCGAAAAGCTCGGCATCATCATCATTCACCAGGAGTTGGCGCTCGTTCCGCTTCTGTCGATTGCCGAGAACATGTTTCTCGGCAACGAGATGGCGAAATGGGGCGTGATCGACTGGGACGCAGCGCACGCGCGCACGCGCGAACTGCTGGCTCAAGTCGGTCTCAAAGAATCCCCCATGACCCTGATCAAGGATCTGGGCATTGGCAAGCAGCAGCTGGTCGAGATCGCCAAGGCGCTCGCCAAGAAGGTGCGACTTCTCATTCTGGACGAGCCCACGGCGAGCTTGAACGAAAGCGACAGCCAGGCACTGCTCGATCTCCTTCTGGAGTTCAAGAAGCAGGGCATGTCCTCGATCATCATCTCGCACAAGCTGAACGAGATCGCGCGCGTCGCCGATTCCATCACCGTCATTCGCGACGGGACGACCGTTTCCACCATCGACTGCCGCGCCGAACCCATTTCGGAAGACCGCATCATCCGAGACATGGTCGGACGCTCGCTGGAGGATCGCTATCCCAAGCGTGTGCCCAAGATCGGCGAGATGCTGTTCGAGGTGAAGGACTGGAACGCCTATCACCATCTGAATTCCAGCCGGCAGGTTCTCAAGAACGTGTCGCTCAACGTGCGCCGGGGCGAGATCGTCGGGATCGCCGGCCTGATGGGCGCGGGTCGCACGGAACTCGCCATGAGCGTGTTCGGACGCTCCTACGGACGCAACGTGTCGGGCGAAGTCCGCATGAGCGGCAAGCCCGTGGACGTGTCCTCCATCAATCGGGCGATCGACGCGGGCATTGCCTATGTCACCGAGGATCGCAAGCATCTCGGCCTGATCCTCAGCGATGACATCAAGCAGAACATCTCGCTGGCCAATCTAGAAGGCGTCAGCTCGGGCGGCATCATCGATCCGCACAAGGAGCAGGAGGTCGCGGAAGACTACCGCCGTCAGCTCAAGATCCGCTCCTCCGGTATTCTGCAGAAGACCCTCAACCTTTCGGGCGGCAACCAGCAGAAGGTCGTGCTGTCGAAATGGCTCTTCTCGAACCCCGATCTCCTGATCCTCGACGAACCGACGCGCGGCATCGATGTCGGCGCCAAGTTCGAGATTTATTCGATCATTAACAAACTGGCCGATGAAGGGAAGGCCGTTCTCATGATCTCGTCGGAAATGCCCGAGCTGCTCGGCATGTGCGACCGGATCTACGTGATGAACGAAGGCCGGATCGTCGCGGAGATGACGGCCGCCGAAGCCTCCCAGGAAAACATCATGCGAGCCATCATTCGCTCCGGAGCACAGACCCATGAGCATTAAGACCGTCGACGAGACAGAACGGGGCGGGGGCAAGGGTGCCGCCTGGGGCGTGCTGAGCGGCCATATCCGCGAATACGGAATGCTGATGGCGCTGGTCGTCATCATGGCCTTCTTCCAGTTCATGACGGGCGGCGTTCTCATGCGCCCGCTGAACCTGACGAACCTGATCCTGCAGAACAGCTATATCGTCATCATGGCGATCGGTATGCTGCTCATCATCATCACCGGGCATATCGACCTGTCGGTCGGTTCGGTGGCGGGATTCATCGGCGGCCTCGGCGCCGTCTTGATGGTCAATCACGGCTTCAGCGGCCTGACGGCGGCTGGCATCGGCCTTCTCGCGGGCGCGCTGATCGGTGCGGCGCAAGGCTATCTCGTCGCCTATTTCAAGGTTCCGTCCTTCATCGTGACGCTGGCGGGCATGTTGGTGTTCCGCGGTTTGACGCTCAAAGTGCTCGGCTCCGCTTCGATCGGTCCGTTCCCGGAGGGGTTCCAGAAGCTCTCCAAGGGCTTCATCCCCGATTTCCTGGGCGGCACGGGTGGCCTCCACATGACGACGCTTCTGATCGGCGCGGTGGCGGCCGCGACGATCGTCATCCTGTCGATGCGCAAGCGCGCCAAGCAGGCGAAAGCCGGCCACGTGGACGAGCCGATGGGACTGTTCGCCGGCCGCAACATCTTCATTGCCGCCGCGATCATGCTCATCACCTATCTGATGGCATCCTATAACGGCTTCCCGAACGTCCTGATCGTCATGGCGCTACTGATCGCGGTCTATGGCTTCATGACGACGCGCACGACCGCCGGCCGCCGCATCTATGCCGTTGGCGGCAACGAGAAGGCAGCCAAGCTCTCGGGCATTCGCACCGAGCGCCTGACCTTCTTCACCTTCGTCAACATGGGCGTTCTGGCGGCGCTGGCTGGTCTCATCTTTGCTGCACGCCTCAACTCCGCCACGCCGAAAGCTGGCGTCGGCTTCGAGCTCGACGTCATCGCGGCCTGCTTCATCGGTGGTGCTTCTGCCTATGGCGGCGTCGGCAAGGTCATGGGCGCGGTGGTCGGCGCCTTCATCATGGGCGTCATGAACAACGGCATGTCGATCCTGGGCATTGGCATCGACGATCAGCAGGTCATCAAGGGCCTCGTCCTCCTCGCCGCCGTCTGCTTCGACGTCTACAACCGCAACAAGGCCTAATCGTCTCAACGAAGACGTGGACATGCGAAAGGCGCCGGGAGCGATCCCGGCGCCTTTTTCTTGTGCTTGCGAAATTGGCTCGGAAAGCGAGACAGCTATCAGAGCCGAATGTACGAGATGACTCTGAATAGGAATTGATGGGTCATGAAATGCCGGAGAGCCACGCTCTCATGCCAGCGGCTATCTCCAGCAATTGTGCAAACACTCGGCGCACAAGTTCGAGATCGAGTTCACGCCGTCTTATGGCGAGGCTGCCCTTCAGTCGGGGACGGTGGTGCTGGATGCGACGGACGAGGCCCTAGAAATCAGGATCCACAGCCTGGAAGACACAGTGCTGGATCAACTGGAAGGCGTCGTCGCCGAACACATTCTTCGCTTTGCCTTTCGCGAAGAGCTGCGCTTCGACTGGCGGCGTGGCAGTCCGGCATAAGGGGGGCGGCCCGCGCGAGGCGGTGCCGCCAGGCCGCGAAGCCGTCAGGCGCGTGGCTCAGCTCGTTGAAGGAGGCCGCGATAGATTTCCTCGTTGTCGCAAAGCCCCGCCAAGCGGCCGAGGTCGTCCACCAAAAGGATAGGGTGGTTGGTCTGGCGCTTCAGGGCGATCGCGGCACGCAGCTTCAGATCGACCGGCGCGACGATGACGTCGCAGGCGTGAGGGACGCGCCCCTCTTCGCCATCGGCATGACCGAGCGTTCCGCCATGCCCTTCGATCCGAACACAGACAGGCCGGTCGGCACTGTCCACTTCGAGTCTCACACCGCCAGCATCGTCCAGGAGCAGCATATCGCCCTCGCGTTTCAAGGAGTGAAGCGGGCGCATCACGGCGGAGCCGCGCAGCACGTTGAGCGGATTCATATGGCGCACGAACTCCGCGACATAAGGCGTCGCGGGCCTCAACAGGATGTCGTCCGGCCGGCCCCATTGAACGATATGGCCGTCCTGCATGATGGCGATGCGGTTGCCGAGTTTGAGTGCCTCGTCCAGATCGTGGCTGACAAAGAGGATCGTCTTGCGGATGGATTTCTGCAGCTCCAGCAATTCGTCCTGAAGCTTGGTGCGAATGAGCGGATCGAGCGCCGAAAAGGGCTCGTCCATCAGGAGAATATCCGCATTCGTTGCGAAGGCTCGCGCCAGGCCGACGCGCTGCTGCATCCCGCCCGAAAGCTCGTGAGCGTATTTGTCGGCCCATTTTGTCAGGCCCACCATGGCGAGTTTCTCGTCCACGATCCGGTTGCGCTCGGCAACGGGCAGGCCCTGCAGCTCCAGACCGAGCCCCGCGTTCTGCCGGACGGTGCGCCAGGGCAGGAGAGCGAATTGCTGGAAGACCATGGACACGGTGTGCGTGCGGATATCGCGCAAGGTCGTCTCGTCACAGGCGGCGACATCGATCGCGCGCTCGCGATGTCGCACCAGAACCTCGCCGCGCGCCACGTCGTTGAGCCGGTTGACCGCGCGCAGGATCGTGGATTTGCCCGAGCCGGACAGACCCATCAGGACGCAGATCTCACCTCGATCGACAGTAAAGCTGACACCAGCCGCCCCCAGGACGGCGTTCGTCGCCTGCAGGATTTCGTCTCGTGTCTTGCCTTGATCGACCAGACGGAGCGCTTCTGCGCGCCGCTCGCCGAAGACGATGTCGAGGTTACGGAATTCGATCGCGGGAAGGGTGGTCTCGGCCATGGGTCAGCGTCCTTTTGCGCGACGCGGTTCGGGCGCCTTGCAGATTCGATCGAGAAGGATGGCGAGGATGACGATGGCGAGCCCGGCCTCGAAGCCCATGCCGATGTTGACGGTGTTGAGGGCGCGCACGACGGGCTTGCCCAGTCCATCAGCACCGACGAGAGCTGCGATCACGACCATCGATAGGCTCAGCATGATGCATTGCGTGACGCCCGCCATGATGGTCGGCAAAGCGTGTGGCAGCTCGACCTTATAAAGGAGTTGGCGCTTGGTGGCGCCGAATGCGCTGCCAGCCTCATGCAGGGCGCTCGGTACGGCGGATATGCCGAGATAGGTGAGTCGGATGGGAGCCGGAAGGGCGAAGATGACCGTCGAGATCAAGCCCGGCACAGCGCCGAGACCGAAAAGCACGAGCGTGGGGATGAGATAGACGAAGGTCGGGATCGTTTGCATCAGATCGAGAAAAGGCCGAAGGGCCGTGTAGACCCAAGGACGATGGGCTGCGACGACGCCGAGCGGAACGCCGATCAGTACGCAAACGAGGGTCGCGCAGAAGACGAGGGAAAGGGTTTGGATCGTCTCCGTCCAATAGCCGAGATTGACGATCAGAAGCAGGGAGAAAACGGCAAAAAGCGCCAGCCCGATCGAGCGGTGAAGCAGCCATGCGCCTGCGGCGACGAGCGCGATGAAGACGAGCGGAGGGATCAAGGACAGGCCTGCGGTCAGGCCGTCGATCAGCGCGCCTAGAACGAGCGAGATCGTGTCGAAAAAGCCCTGTGCGTGGCTTGTCAGGCCATTCACGAGGTCGCGAAGCCAGACCCCGAGGGGTATCTTATGATTGGTCAGCCAATCGAGCATACAGGATGATCCCTTGAGTCTCGGCTCGAAATGAAAGGCCGGCGCCGTATGAGAGGCGAAGAGCGCCAGAGGGCCGGCAGGAGACTGTAGACGGTGCGGCGGTGACCGCTGCGTCAGCGGCCCCGAGGGGTACACGAAAACAAAAGAAGCGCTCGGCCTGAAGGTCAGACCGAGCGACGGTTCTCAGATCATTTCGAAAGAGCGGCGGACACGGCAGCCTCTGCTGGCTTTCCGTCGAATGTCGTCACACCGTCGAGCCAAGGCTTCCAGGTCTCGGGATGGGCTGCGAGCCATTGTTTCGCGGCGGCCTCGGGCGCCTTTCCGTCATTCAGGATCGCGCCCATGATTTCGTTTTCCATCGGCAGCGAGAAGACGATATTCGAAAGCAGTTTGCCCACATTCGGACACTCGGTCGTATATCCCTTGCGAACTAGGGTGTAGATCGTCGCGCCACCATAGTTGGGGCCGAATACATCGTCGCCGCCCGAAAGGTAGGAGATCTTGAAGTTCGAGTTCATCGGATGGGGCTCCCAACCCAGGAAGACCACGGGCTTCTCACCGCGCGTCTGACGCGCGACTTGGGACAGCATGCCTTGTTCGGAGGACTCCACCAGTTCGAACTTGCCGAGGCCGAACTTGTTGTCGGCGATCATCTTCAAGATTAGCCGGTTGCCGTCATTGCCAGGTTCGATGCCATAGATCTTGCCACCGAGCTGGTCGTAGAACTTTCCGATATCGGCGAAGGATTTCAGGCCTTTATTGTAGAGATAGGTCGGCACGGCCAGCGTATATTTGGCGCCTTCCAGATTGACGCGCACCGTTTCGATAGACCCGTCCTTCTTGTAGGGCGCGAGATCGGCCTCCATGGTCGGCATCCAGTTGCCGAGAAAAACGTCGATATCCTTGTTCTTCATGGAGGCGAAGGTGACAGGCAAGGCCAGCACGTCCGTCTTGGGCTTGTAACCCAAGGCCGATAGAAGAGTGGAAACCGAAGCCGTCGTCGAGGTGATGTCTGTCCATCCCACATCGGCGAAGCGAACTGCCTGGCAACTCGCCGGATCTGCGGCGTGTGCCGGGGGTGCCGAAGCGGCCAGTGCCAAAACGAGGCCTGTCAGGGCGAGGTGGCGGGACATCATCATTCGGTATGCTCCTGATCATAGAGAGCCAAAGCTCTCGGGCGCAAAATACACGATGTCAGTCGCTGATCGGTGGAACAATCAACGGGTTTGAAGCCATTCCAAATGCGTTCCGTGGATCTGTCAAGATGGCTATTGAACAATCATTCAATATTATGGAAGGCAGAGCATTATTCGATGAAAGCTTGATCGTTCTGCTTCTGATTTGTGCGTTGCATGATGGATGCGAGCTTCAACTTTTGTAGGAAAACGTGTCGCTCCCGTCCTGCTGAGCTCGAATGCCTTGATTGAATGACCGATCAGTTTCTGCTATCGCCTCTCTACTCCCGGAGGTGAACGATGGCTCGCATGGACAGTGTTTCGCGATTCGGCGCAGAGGATCAGCGTCGTCGGCAACTCATCGAGGCGACGATCGACGCGCTCGCCGATGTCGGATTTGCCGCCTCCAGCCTGTCGGAAATCGCGGGCCGAGCCGGGGTCGCGCCCTCGCTCGTGTCGCACTATTTCGGTGACAAGGAAGGGCTGCTGGAATCCACCCTGCGCCATCTGGCCAACCGTGTTTCCAACAGCGCGCGGCTGCGGCTGGCGCGTGCGGACGGGCCGCGCGAACGCATTCAGGCCGTTATCGACGCCAATCTCGCTCCAGAAGAATTCGATGCGCGCACATGTTCGGTCTGGCTCGCTTTCTGGGGGCAGGTGCTGCACTCAGCACGGCTGAAGCGCGTTCAGCGTGTCTACCAAAAGCGCATGCTGTCCAATCTGCGCCATGACCTCAAATTTCTCTGCAACGCGGATGACGCCAACCGGATCTCGATTGCCATAGCGGCCGTGATCGACGGGCTCTGGCTTCGTTCCACCTTATCGGACGTGGCGGAGACGGATAGTTTCTCAGCCCGCGCCATCGCGACGAGCTTTGCCGATCAGCAGATCGGCGCGGCGCGGCCCCGTGATTCGGGTGAGATGGTGCGTGCGCCCCGGCGCGCCGACGGCGTGCGCGTTCTGACGAGCTATGTCGGCGGCGACTATCTGCCGCTAGCGGCAGACGCCGAAACCTTTCCGACGCTCAATCCGGCGACGGGCGAGGTTCTGGCGGAAATCGCCATCGCCGGTGAAGCCGAGGTCGATCACGCCGTGGCCGTCGCCCGCGAGGCGCAACGGGCCTGGGGCGCGATGACGGGCGCCGAGCGGGGCCGCATTCTTCAGCGCGTGGCGATGCGCCTGCGCGAGCGCAACGGCGAACTTGCCATGCTGGAGACGCGCGACACCGGCAAGCCGATTCAAGAAACGCAGGCGGTCGATGTTCTTTCGGGCGCCGACTGTATCGAATATTTCGCGGGGCTCGCCGCGAGCCTGGCGGGCGAGCATGTCGATCTCGGCCCCTCGGCGTTCGGCTATACGAGGCGCGAGCCGCTGGGCGTCGTGGCCGGAATCGGGGCGTGGAATTATCCGATCCAGATCGCTTGCTGGAAGGCCGCCCCCGCGCTCGCGGCCGGAAACAGCTTCATTTTCAAACCGGCCGAACTGACGCCACTGACGGCGCTTAAGCTTGCGGAAGTGATGACCGAGTGCGGCGTTCCCGCCGGGGTGTTCAACGTGGTGCAGGGGGACGGGCGCACTGGCCGTCTTCTCTCCCGCCATTCCGGTATCGCCAAGATTTCGCTGACCGGCGAAGTCGGTACCGGCAAGAAGGTGATGGCGGACGCGAGTTCCACCCTCAAGCAGGTGACGCTGGAACTCGGCGGCAAGTCGCCGCTCATCGTATTCCCCGACGCCGATTTGGACGATGCGGTCGGCGGCGCGCTTCTCGCCAACTTCTATTCCGCTGGCGAGGTCTGCTCCAATGGCACCCGCGTCTTCGTGCACGAGGACGTGCGTGAGGCGTTCCTCGCGAGGCTCGCCGAGCGCACGCGCGCTATGGTGGTGGGTGATCCCTGCGACCCCGCGACCCATGTCGGCGCGCTGATCTCGCAAGCGCATATGAGCAAAGTCCTGTCCTATATCGAGGAGGGGCAGCGCGAGGGTGCGCGGCTCCTCGTCGGCGGTAACCGAGAGACGACGGGGGCGCTGGCCAAGGGCTGTTTCGTGCAGCCGACCATTTTCGACGCCTGCACCGACGATATGCGCATCGTACGCGAGGAAATCTTTGGTCCGGTCATGACCGTCCTGTCCTTTCGAGAAGAGGATGAGGTCATCTCCCGCGCCAACGACACTCCGTTCGGTCTGGCGGCAGGCGTCTTCACGCGCGATCTGGGACGCGCGCACCGCGTCGTGGCGAAGCTTCAAGCCGGCACGACCTGGATCAACACCTATAACATCACGCCGATCGAACTGCCCTTCGGCGGTGTCAAGCAGTCGGGTCTCGGGCGCGAGAACGGGCGAGCAGCGCTTCTCGCGCATACGGAAGTGAAGAGCGTCTACGTCAATCTCGGTTCTGTCGACGCACCCTATTGATCGGAGGACAAGCCATGTCTGTCGAAAGCTTCGATTATGTGATCGTGGGCGCCGGCTCGGCGGGCTGCGTTCTGGCCAACCGGCTGAGCGAGGACGGGAAGAGCACCGTTCTCCTGCTGGAGTTCGGCGGCTCGGATCGCTCGGTTCTGATCCAGATGCCGAGCGCGCTGTCGATCCCCATGAACATGAAGAAATACAATTGGGGTTACGAGTCCGAGCCCGAGCCCTATCTCGGCGGACGGCGTATAAATTGCCCGCGTGGCAAGGTGCTGGGCGGCTCCTCCTCGATCAATGGCATGGTCTATGTGCGCGGTGCGCCGGCCGATTTCGATCGGTGGGAACGCGAAGGTGCGTCGGGCTGGAGCTACCCTAACGTTCTGCCCTATTTCCGCAAGGCCGAGCACCGGCGCGCTGGGGGCGATCCCTATCGCGGCGATGAGGGCGCGCTTCACACGACCTATGGCACGCTGGAAAATCCGCTCTATCAGGCCTTTGTCGCCGCCGCCGGAGAGGCCGGCCATGCACTGAATCAGGACATCAACGGCGCAACGCAGGAAGGTTTCGGCCGGATGGACATGACCGTCCACGAGGGCCGGCGCTGGTCCACCGCCAACGCCTATCTGAAGCCCGCGCTGGGCCGGCCGAACCTGAAGGTCGAAACCCATGCGCTGGTCGAGCGCGTCCTTTTCGATGGGCGCGTCGCTTCGGGCGTTGCGTACCGCGTGGGAGCCTCGGAACGGCGTGCGATGGCGCGACGCGAGGTGATTCTCTCGGCTGGCTCGATCAATTCGCCCAAGCTCCTGAAACTCTCCGGCGTTGGACCAGCCGGCGAACTGCGCGATCTCGGGATCGATGTCGTGGCCGATCGGCCGGGCGTCGGCGAGAATCTTCAGGACCATCTGGAATTCTACTTCCAGGTGGCTTGCCGCGAACCGATCACCCTGTTCTCGGCCATGTCGCCCTTCGCCAAGGGGACGATCGGGGCGCGCTGGCTGTTCACCAAGAAAGGGCTCGGCGCCACCAATCATTTCGAGAGCTGCGGCTTCATCCGATCCTCGCCCAATGTCGAGCACGCCGATATCCAGTACCACTTCCTGCCGCTGGCCGTGACCTATGACGGGAGGGGGCTGGCATCCGAGCACGGCTTCCAGGCCCATGTCGGGCCGATGCGCTCCAAGTCTCGCGGCCATGTCCGACTGGCCTCACGCGATCCGGCCGAGGCGCCGCGCATCCTCTTCAACTATATGAGCCATCCCGACGACTGGGCGGAAATGCGCGCCTGCGTGCGACTGACTCGTCAGATTTTCGCGCAGCCAGCCTTCGATCGCTATCGCGGTCGCGAGATTCAGCCAGGCGAGGGCGTGCAGAGCGATGCGGAGATCGACGCCTTCATCACCCAGCATGTCGAAAGCGCCTATCACCCCTCCTGCACCTGCGCGATGGGAGCGCCGGACGCGACGATGAGTGTGGTCGATCCGCAGACGCGCGTCATCGGTGTCGACCGACTGCGCGTGGTGGATTCGTCGATCATGCCATCCATCACCACGGGCAATCTCAACGCGCCGACCATCATGATCGGGGAAAAGGCGGCCGACATCATCCGCGATCGCGCGCCTCTGCCCCGTGCGGATGTGCCCTATGAGCGCGTGGCCTTCCTGCCCGCGCCCGCGCAAGGCGTCATGTAGCGCGGCTGTCTCCGACGGCGGGAAGGGCGCCAATAGCGCGCAAATGCCGGAGAATGGCGCGGGCCGCCATCTCCGGCTCGGGATCGACCAGCAATTCGCCCCCGGTGCTGGCCGCCATTTCGGTCGCCGCCTTCAAGCGATCGGCGGCGCTGCCGCCCGTGGCCGATGCCTTTACCTTTGCCCGCTGACGCATGGGGCGTTCCAATGGTCCGGGCGACGTATCCAGCTCAGCTTCGATGCTCAGAGTTTCGATCAGGCCTCGGCGTTCCTGCGCATAGGCGTAGGCGCGCGGTGGCGGGGCGGCTGGATGAAGCGTGAGGACGAGCGGACCTGTTTCCTCACAGATCAATCGCTCACCCTTCGGCAGGGCGGAGGCGACCTTGAACCCATCCGAAATCCGCTCCACCGACACGGCATCGGCAAGGATCGGCCACCCCAAGGCGTCCGCAAAGCGATAGGGCACGAGACCTGTTTCATCCGCGCCGACGGATCGTGGACCCGTCAGGACGAGATCGGGCTGAAAGCGCTGGAGGTCGGCCACGAGGGGCGGTACGGGGTCGGCGGTCGGCTGGGTTCGCAGATGAATGAGACGGGGCAAGCCGTGCCCCAAGGCGCTCGCCGCCGCGACGCAATCCGGCCCGGCATGGAAACCCACGATATCGCCGCCGAGATCGAGCGCCATGGCCACGGCCTGAGCCTCGATGCGGGACAATGCCGGCCGCTGAGACACGGGATGAAGGCTGGCCGAAAGGAGGATCGCGATTTTCATGGCTGCTTCTCCTGAGCCAGGCGCAACAGCGCCTCCATCACGGGCTGCGCATCGGCGACGATGGCAAGTTCCGCCCGCTCCACCATGGCGGCGTGAAGGTCGGTGTTGACCGCGATCACATGCCGGCACCCGGCAATGCCTTGAAGGTGTTGGGGCGCGCCGGCGATCCCCAGCGCGAGGTAGCAATCGGCCGCCAGCACCGTTCCCGAAGCGCCGACCTGCGCCGCGCGGGGCATGTCGCCGCTATCGCAAACGACGCGGCTAGCGCCCGGCGTGCCGCCCAGCGCTGCCGCTACATTGCGAAACAGTTCGAAGTCCCGAATGCCATTGCCGGCGGAAACCACGAAATCGGAATCTGCCAGAGGCAGCGAGCCGCGCGCCGGCCGAACGCGTTCGACGGCGCGCTTCGCTTGAGGAAGATCGAGTGAAACAATGCGCCCCTCGCGCGGCGCGTCCGAGCGCAGCGGCACCATGTCGGGCGCGAGCGTGAGAATTTCGGGGCATTCCGCCTGTTCCTGATCGACCTTGCGCCCGCGCACCGCGCGCACGAGACCCCGCGCGCCGATCTGCTCGACGCCGGAGAACAGCGCCCATCCAAAACGCGCGGCCAGACGCCGGCCCAGATCGCCGCCGGCCGGCGTCTCTGGCAGCATCATATGTGCTAGCGGGATAGCGGTTCGCAGCGCCAGCGCGGTCTCGAAACGATCGGCCGGATGCGCCGAGTCCGGGAGGAGGACAACGCGGTCGGCCCCGGCCGAACCCCCATCCTCCACCTCGCGGTCTATGGCGAGTACGACGCCGCCAGCGGCTCCCGCCGCGATGCGTGCCGCCGCCAGCAATTGGCGATCCATCGGCGTCAGCGGACCTTTTCCGGGATCTGCGATGACGAGCACGCGCAGGGCCGCATCCTCGACCCGAACCACAGCAGGCTTGCTTTCAGGGATGGGCGCGGCTTGAGCAGCGCTCGCCAAGAGGGAGACATGCTGAGTGCGGTCGATACGCAGGCGCGGAGCAAGGCGCACGGTCTGGGACGCCGCCTCTTGTCTCGGATCGCGTCGGGGCCGGCCGCTGCGTTGCGTGAGATCGTAGCGAGGCCGTGCGCCGGAGGACGGCAGGAGGTGAGCGGAGCGCTCGAGGCGCGGGTCGCGGCGAAGACGCATCAGGCGAACTCCTTGGCACGGGCCGCCGCATTCGGCGTCCCCGCGTCCGTATCGAGCGCCCGCAGAACGAGTTCGGCAATGTCGAAGACATCCGGCCGCGCGCCGACCACGCCTTCCAGCATGGCGGTGCATTGCGGGCAGGCCACGGCCACGAGTTCTGCACCGGTTTCCTGCGCCTGGGCCATGCGGAGATCGGGGATGCGGCGCTCGCCGGCAATGTCCGTCACCGGCGCGCCGCCACCGCCGCCGCAGCACATGGAGCGCTTGCCAGAGCGCGCCATCTCGCGGCGCTCCAGACCCAGCCTGTCGAGAAGCCGGCGCGGCGCGTCCACCTCGCCATTGTAGCGGCCGAGATAGCAGGGGTCGTGGTAGGTGACGGGTTCGGGGCCGAGCGCGCGCAAGGGCAAGCGTCCGGTCTCGGCCAGTTCGTCCAGAAAACCCGTGTGGTGAACCACGTCGTAGCGGCCGCCTAACGCGGGATATTCGTTGCGCAGGACATGCAGCGAATGCGGGTCGGCGGTCAAAATTCTGTTGAACCGGTATTGCGACAGGGTCTGGACGTTCGATCGCGCCAACCGTTGAAAGCTGGCTTCGTCGCCCAGCCGGCGCGCGAGATCGCCGCAGTCGCGCTCTTCCGCTCCAAGAATGGCGAAATCGACCTCGGCCGCACGCAGAAGTTCAACCAGAGCCCGAAGTGTGCGGCCCGTGCGTAGATCGAAGGCATTGGTCCCGAGCCAGAGAAGCACGTCCGCTTCGCCCTTGTCCCGCATCAGCGGAACGGGCAGACCGGCGGCGAAATCGCCGCGCTCGCTCAAGGGCGCGCCGCCCGGCTCATCCGCGCCGCGCAGTTCGGTCAAAACCGCTTCGGCCTTGGCTGGAACCGCGCCGCGCTCCAGCGTCTCGAAGCGGCGCAGATCGACGATGGCGTCCACGTGCTCGATCATCATCGGGCATTCCTCCACGCAGGCGCGGCAGGTCGTGCAGCTCCAGAGCGTATCGGGATGGATCATCGCGCCTTCGCCGATGATGGATCGATGCAGGCCGCTGACGCCCGCCACCGGGCGGGCCTGCGGATAGTCGCTGCCGGCATAGGCGGGATTGCCGCCCGGCGTGCTGGCTGCGGCCAAATCCTGGATCAGGCGCTTGGGGGTCAGCGGTTGGCCGGCGGCGAAGGCCGGGCAGGCCGCCTCGCACCGGCCGCATTGGATGCAGGCGTCGAAGGCCAGCAGGCGGTTCCAGGCGAAATCAGCGGGCTCTTCCGTACCGAGCTTCGAAGCGTCCAGGTTCAGCGGACGAAGCGCCGTCTCGCGTTGGCCTTCGAAGCGACCCGGCCGAGGGTGGGCGGCGAGATGCAGCGCGCCGGTCAGCGCATGGCGCATGGGCCCTTTTCCCGTCTGCCAGGCAAGGCCCAGGCCGCCGCCAAGCGCCAGCGCCGAACCCAAAATCGAAACGGCAGCGGGCCCGTTCAACGCGAGGCTGAGAGACAGGATCGCCCCGCCGAGCGCATAGGCCAAAAGCAGAAACGGCAAAATCTGGAACGCCCCACCTGACAGCCGCTTGGGCTTTACAGGATAACGCCGGGCACCGACGGCGAGCGTGCCCGCGAGCATTGACAGAAACAGGAGTGTCACGACGCCCCAGAAGAGGCGGGATGCGCCGAGCGGTGGAAGGAGACCAAGCAGCGCAAGGACGGATGCGCCGATCAGGCCGCCGGCCACCGCCGCGTGCATCCGTGCCGCATAGGGGTCGCGTGCCACGACATGATGAACGTCAACGAGATAGCGCCGTGGCACGGCGGCGAGCCCTTTGGCCCAATCGACCGGAGCGGGCGCGCCCGTGCGCCAGATGGCGATGCGCGGGGCCATGCGGACGGCCGCAAGGGCGATCATCGCAAGAACCAGAAGCGGCAGAACCCAGCTCATCCTACGCTCCCTGTCTCGAAGCCGGTGCGAGACCGGGCATGGTTAGAGGTCCTTGCAGAGACGAAGCGCGTCGTAGATCGCGGCGTGGATGTTGCGGCCCGCGACCGCATCTCCAAGACGGAAGAGCTGGAAGCCGTCCCCGTTCTTGGGTTGCGGGCGACCTTCCACCAGGGCTTCCTGATCGATCTGCCCATGGTTCACCGATTTGGCCTTGAGGTCGAAATAGAGGCCATCCACCGGCAGCGTGCCGTAATCCACGACGACCCGGTCTACGACGCGTTCTTCCTCGGCGTCCGTATGCGTGTTGCGGAGCGCGGCGACCAGACGATTGCCCTCTGGATAGATTTCGATCAGCTCGACATTCGGCGTCATCATCACGCCGAGCTTGTAAAGCTCACGAATGTGGATCGGCTGGTTGGTGGTGCCGATTTCCTCGCCGATCATCCGGTCATGCGTCGCGATCTCGACGAGGCAGCCGCGCTTGGCCATGAACTCGGCTGTGGACGAGGCATTGTGCTGCCCCTGCTCGTCATAGAGCAGAATGGAGCCGGTCGGTTCGATCTTGCCGGATAGGACATCCCATGTCGAAATCGCAAATTCATGCGCCCCCTTGGCATGGCCGAGGTTCGGCAGACCTCCCGTCGCGACGATCACGACATCCGGGTTTTCGGCCAGAACCGCCGCCTCGCTTGCCTCCGCGCCGAGCCGGATATCGACGCCGAGCTTGGTGACCTGGCCCTGCAGCCAGCGCGGGATGCCCGAAAGCGCCTCGCGCCATGTGCCCTTGGCTGCGATCTGGATCTGGCCGCCGAGGCTCGGCTGCTTCTCGAACAGGATGACGCGGTGCCCCCGCTCGGCCGACACGCGCGCGGCCTCCAGCCCCGCCGGACCGCCGCCGATCACGACGATCGTCTTGCGCGGGCCGTCCGTCCTCGCGATGACATGCGGCATTTTCGCTTCGCGGCCGGTCGCCGCGTTCTGGATGCAGAGCGCATCGCCGCCGACATAGATGCGGTCGATGCAATAGCCTGCACCGACGCATTGGCGGATATCGTCCGCACGCCCTTCCTGAAGTTTTTTGACGAGATGCGGGTCGGCGATATGGGCGCGCGTCATGGCGACCATGTCGACATGTCCCTCATGCACCGCGCGCGCGGCGGTCGCCAGATCGGTGACGCGCTGCGCATGGAAGACGGGCACGTCCACCTCGCGCTTGATGGCGCTCGGCAGAAACAGGAAGGGCGCGACCGGGAAGCTCATGTTGGGCAGCGAGATCGCATGGGCGATATGATCGCGCGCCTGCCCGCCGATGATGTTGAGGAAGTCCACGAGACCCCGGCGGGAATATTCCGTCGCGATGGTCAGAAGGTCTTCGTGCGTCAGTCCGTCCGCCACCATTTCGTCGCCCGACATGCGAATTCCGATCAGGAAATCCTCGCCCGCCGCCTCGCGCATGGCCTCCAGCACCTCGATGCCGAAGCGCATCCGGTTCTGGAGCGAGCCGCCATATTCATCGGTGCGTTGGTTGATGGAGGGAGACCAGAACTGGTCCACAAGGTGGCCATGGGCGGCCGAAATCTCGCAACCGTCGAGCTGGCCTTCTCGCGCGCGGCGGGCAGCGTCGGCAAAGCCGCGCACAACGCGCTGGATGTCCTCCTTCTCCATCTCCTTCGGGACCGAGCGCGAGGCCGGTTCGCGCCGCACCGAAGGCGCGATGGTCGGCATCCAATTGTCGGTATTGTCCTTGGTACGCCGGCCCATATGGGTCAGCTGAATCATCAGCTTGGCGCCGTGGCGATGAACTCGGTCGGCGAAGGACTGGAAATGCGGGACGACGCTGTCGTCGGTCAGCGAAATCTGCGCCCAGGGCGTCGCCGGGCTGTCGATCGCGACCGAGGATGAGCCGCCGAACATGGTCAGGCCGATGCCGCCCTTGGCCTTTTCCTCGTGGTAAAGCTGGTAGCGCTCCTGCGGCTTCCCATCCTGACCATAGCCCGGCGCGTGGCTGGTCGACATGACCCGGTTGCGGAAGGTCACGCCGCGAATGGTGAGGGGTTTCAGCAGCGCTTCGGCATGGGCGATCATGACAGGCTCTCCGCAAGCGGAACGGAAGGAACGGGGCGGATAGGGGCAGGGGCACGGGTCGCAACCCGCTCGGCGCGCGGCGCATGGCCGAAGCGGCGGCGATAGGCGGCCGAGAAATGCGCCGAGGAGACAAAGCCGGACGCGACGCCGACGGCAGTGACGGCGAGGTCGGATTGGCGCAATAGCTCGCGGGCATGGTCAAGCCGGAGCGCCATGGAGAATTCGGCCGGACCCATGCCGGTATGCTGGCGAAACAGCCGTTCCAACTGGCGAGGCGAAAGCCCGACGCGAGCGGAGACCGCCGCGACGGTGAGCGGCGCACCGATCGTCTTGGCCATCAAGGCCCCAGCCTGTTCCAGCGCGGGATGGCGCAGACCTTTGGAGCGAAGCGGCGCATGCTGCGGCTCGGCCCCGCCGCGCAAGCGATCCATGACGAACTGCTCCGACATGCGTTCGGCCACGTTGCGCCCCAGACGCGCTTCGATGAACGCGCCCATCATGTCGATCGGCGCCGACCCGCCCGTGCAGGTGAAACGGTCCCGGTCGATGACGAAGAGATCGTCCACGAAGTCCACGCCCTGAAATTCCTCTCGGATGGCGCCGAGATTTTCCCAGTGAATGGCGCAGCGATAGCCATCGAGAAGTCCGGCTTCGGCCAAGGCAAAGCTGCCGGTGCAGAGCGATCCGAGGCTGACCTTGCGGCGCGCGAGGCGACGTAGCGCTTCCCGCGTCGTCCGGTCGATCGCGCGCCGGATGTCGATGCCCCCGCACACGAACAGAATGTCGAGAGCGGCTGCCTTATCGAGCGCCACGGTCGGGGCGAGCGTCAGGCCACCCGAGGCTCTGGCCGGCGCGCCGTCGAGCGTCAGAACCTGCCAGGAATAGATTTCCGTTCCGGCCACGTAATTGGCCATCCGGCACGCTTCGATCGCCGCCGAGACGGCGATCAGCGAATAATTGGGCAGCGTCAGAAAGCCGAACCGCGTGAGATCGGCCAGCGGGAGAGCCCCGGCGCTCATGATCCTACCGCTCGATGACGACGTCGGAGCGCGGCTTGGCGCAACAGATGAGAATCTGCCCTGCGTCGATCTCGCGCTGGCGAATGCCGCCCTGATGGGTCATCTCGACCTCGCCCGACACTTTCTTGGACTTGCAGGTGCCGCAGAGCCCCTTGGTGCAGGAGGAGGGAAGGCGCAGGCCCGCGCGCTTGGCGGCTTCGAGGATCGGCATGTCCTCCGGGCATTCCACCACACGCTTGGTCTTGGCAAATTCGATCCGAAAGGTGCGCGTCGCCGGAGCCATCTCTTCGGCGGCCGTTTCGACCTCGGCTTTCTCGCCCGGCGAAAGCTCTTCGAAATTGAAGCTTTCCTCGTGATAGCGCGCCATGTCGAAGCTCGCGCCTTGCAGCATGGCGCGAACGGCCTTCATGAAGGGCGAGGGGCCGCAGACGAAGACTTCCCGCTCGCGGAAATCCGGCGCGACGGCTTCCAGCATTCCGGCGGACAGACGCCCGCGCAGGCCCGGCCAGCTTCGTCCCGGCGCGTCGCTCTCGCAGACATGCGCGACGCGGATCGAGCGATTGCGCCGGCTCATCATGGCCAGCTCGTCCTCGAACACGATGTCGGCCGGCGTGCGGGCGGCGTGGAGAAAAACCGTGTCGCGGATTTCGGCCAGATCATAGGCCGCACGGGTCATGGACATCATCGGCGTGACACCGCTGCCGCCCGAGATCAGGAGATATTTGCCGGAGGCCGACACATGGCGAGCCCAGGAAAACTCACCCATCGGCCCGGTCGCCTTCAGCGTCATGCCGGGCTTGAAATGATCATGCAGCCAGTTCGAGACCGGACCGTTCGGCACGCGCTTCACCGTGATGGAGCAGGTGTCAGGGCGGGTCGGGGAGGCGGAGATCGTGTAGCAGCGGTAGATGGTCTCGCCGTCGATCTCGAACTCGAAGGTGAGAAACTGGCCGGGGTCGAAGACGAAGCGGCGGCGGGTGCGCGGGGCGAAGACGAAGGTCTTCACATCGTGCGTTTCCTCGCGCACCGCGCGGCAAACGAGGATGTCGTCCTCTTCGGGGTCCCAGAGATGAAAGCCGGTGGGCGCGGGAGCGGTGGCCTGATCCATGGCGGCCTCTCAGAGGGACAGAGAGGTCGTGTCGAAATGCGCGCGCATCCGGCCGATATACCAGTTGCAGAATTTCTCGACGAGCATCTCGGTGTGGGGCGAGTAGGGGCCGGGCTCGTAGGCCGCCGTGCGCGCGCCGGACTGGCAGAAGCCGACCAACTCGGAGTCCTGCGCGTTGGTCGACATCCAGACGCTGATGAGATTCTCGAGGTCGTAATCGACGCCTTCCACCGCGTCCTTATGGACCAGCCATTTGGTGCGCAGGAGCGAGCGCTCGGCATCCAGTGGGATCACCGAGAAGGTGACGGCATGATCGCCCATGAAGTGATGCCAGGAATTGGGCTGCGTCCAGAAATGCAGCCCACCCATCTTCGCGCTGGGGAAGCGTCCCATCGGAATGCGGCAAGCGGCCTTGGTGTCCATCGTGTGGGACTCGCCGTCGCCGTCGAGCGGCAGGCGCTCTGTGCGATAGCCCGTCACCATGTCATCCAGATGCTCCAGCATCCGGCTGGGAATGCCTTCGTTTTCCCATTCCCGATGGCTGTCGGTCACGAGGCAGCCGTAGCGCGCGGCCTGCTCGCGTTCGGCTTCATCGAGCTCTTCCGGCGCGAAGCCGAAGCCATAGGCAAACAGCGGGACGGTCAGTTCGGGATGGTTGGCCCCGCAATGGTAGCACTCGCGGTTGTTCTCCATCGTCAGCTTCCAATTGCCCGGCTCGATCAGATCGTGCTGATAGGCAATCTTGGCCTCGCGAATGTTATGCGGCGCGATATAGGGGCCCATCGCCGCCGCCATCTCGTCGAAATCGGCCGGTGGCTCCTCCGCGAGGCAGATGAAGATCAGGCCTTCGAGCGAGCGGACATGAACCGGCTTCAGCCCGTGGCATTTGCGGTCGAAACCCTCGCCCATATGCTCGGCGTGGATTAGCGCGCCGGACAGATCATAGGTCCAGGAATGGTAGCGGCAGACGAGATTGCCGACCGTCGTCTTCTCGTCATGCACGAGGCGCGCGCCGCGATGGCGGCAGACATTGTGGAAGGCTCGGATTTCATTGTCGTCGTCGCGCACGATCAGGATCGCGTTCGCCCCGATATCGACCGTCATCGCATCGCCCGGCTCCGGCACATCGGGCTCGACCCCGACGAAGATCCAGGTCTGCTCGAAAATCGCTTCCAGATCGGCCGCGAAAATCTCGGGGCTGGTATAGAAAGGCGCTTCCAGCGAATAGTTCGGCCGGCGTCGGCGGATCAGCGGCAGGAGCGGCGTGGTGGTGCGGTCGAGCATTGACGGTTCCCCGTAAGAGGGTGGCGACGTCACTCAGTCTGGAACCATTCCGAGGTCATAACTTCCATGTTTGCGACACAAACTGTCAAAAACACGACATGCTCGAACATAGTCACATCGCTAATTCTTTGTGCAATGCGAAGGGCTTAGCAGTTGCGAAAGACCCGAAATGCAAGCGGCGCCAACCCGAAGGCCAGCGCCGCTGAAAGAAGCATGGTATTTCGCCTGTCAGTCGTAGGAGCGAGCCGCTTCGATAATATAGCCGAGCGTGTAATTGGCGAAGGATCGCCAGACATCGATCTGGAACTCCTCCGCACCGATTCGCTGCAGGATGATCTCCGTCTTGGCCAGAACCGTCCGGGTCGCCATCCCGACCGGGAAAGCGCGCAGGTCGAGATCGAGAGGGCAGCCGGCGGCGAGGACGCTGGCGGCTTTCGGGCCCGTCAGCGCGAAACCGAGCGAGCGATGGCTGACCTCGACCAGCGAATGAGGGATGCCCTCCAGCGCGGCTTCGATCCCGGCGAACAGGGCGCCGGCTTGATCATAGGGGGCGACGAGCAGCCATTCGTCCGGCCCGAGCCACAGGGCGCGGCGATCCGACGTCTCGTTGAAGCGGCAGGCCTCCTGCGGCAGGGCGAGTCCGAAGCTCTCCTCTACGCGGGCGAAGCCATTGTCCTGGCGCAGGCGGAGCGCGAAGCGGGCGCGCGGGCCGAGGCTCTCGATTCGGACGGGCGAACCGGGGTCGCCGAAAGGCAGGGCGATCGGCGCGGGGCCGGGGGAAATCGCGGCGTCAAGCATTGAGGCGCTCATTCGCTTTGTCGTGGAACACGGGATCGACAATGGTTGCGGCGATACGCCCGCCCGGCATCGGAATATCGACCGTCTCGCCGATCCGCGCGCGACCGTTGCGCACGAGAGCCAGCGCGATGGAGCGGCCGAGCGTTTCGGAGCGATAGGACGAGGTGACATGGCCGAGCGCGGGGATGGAGGCGGGAGCGGCGGGATCATTCATGTGATCCACGACCTGCGCGCCTTCTTCCAGAACCGTCTGCGGCTCCAGCGTCAGGAGACCCACCATCTGCTTGCGACCGGAGGCCGAGAGGGCGGGGCGCGCCAGCGAGCGCATGCCGACGAAGTCGTGCTTCTTCTTGGCGACGGCCCAGGTGAGGCCGACATCGTCGGGGACGGCCGTGCCGTCCGTTTCCTGGCCGACGATGATATAGCCCTTCTCGGCGCGCAGAACGTGCATCGTTTCCGTGCCGTAGGGCGTGATCGCGAAACTCTGGCCGGCCTGATGAACGGCTTCCCAGACCTTGCGCCCTTCGCTGGCCGGCACGTTGATTTCGAAGCCGAGTTCGCCGGTGAAGGACACGCGCCAGAGCCGCATCGGCACGCCGGCGATCCGCCCTTCGCGCCAGGTCATATGCGGCATGGCCTCTTTGGAAAGATCCACGCCGTCCACCAGCGGCTCGATCACCCGCCGAGCATCCGGCCCCTGTACGGCGATGACGGCCCATTCCTCGGTGGTCGAGGTCAGCCAGACATCGAGGTGCGGCCATTCGGTCTGGAGATAATCTTCCATATGGTTGAGGACGCGCGGCGCGCCGCCCGTTGTCGTCGTGATGTGGAAGCGGTCTTCCGCAATGCGGGCGATCACGCCGTCATCCATCACGAACCCGTCCTCACGCAGCATAACGCCATAGCGCAGGCTGCCGACGGCGAGCTTCTTGAATGGATTGGTGTAGAGCCGGTCCACGAATTCGGCGGCATCCGGCCCGACGACCTCGATCTTGCCGAGCGTGGAGGCGTCGAACATACCGACCGACGTGCGCACGGCGCGGCATTCGCGGGCCACCGCCGCATGAATGTCCTCACCCCCGCGCGGGAAGAAATGCGCGCGCTTCCAGATGCCGACATCCTCGAATTTCGCGCCATGCTCCACCGCCCAACCATGGATCGGCGTGGTGCGCACGGGGTCGAAAAGCGGCCCGCGCGCAATACCGGCGAAGTTGCCGAAGGTCGTGGGAGAATAGGGCGGTCGGAAGGTGGTGAGACCGATCGCGGTTTCCGGTCGCTTCAGCTCTTTCGAGACGATGGCGAGTGCGTTGATGTTGGACAGGCGTCCCTGGTCGGTCGCCATACCCGTCGTCGTGTAGCGCTTCACATGCTCGATGGAGCGGAAGCCTTCCTGCGTCGCGAGGCGAACGTCCTTCGCCGTCACGTCGTTCTGGAAGTCCACGAAGGCCTTCACCTTGCGCGGATCGCCCGCATGGAAGGTCGCGCCCCGGAATGCGCCATGGCCGACCGGCATCTCCTCGACCCTATAGGGGGAGGCGCCACCGCCGCCCGCCGCGTGCCCGTCCGCCAGCGCGCCGGCCAGATCGAACACGCCCCGGCAGGCACCGGCCGAGCGTTCCTGCTCGACTGAGTCTGCCGGGATATAGGCTTCGATCGTCTCGTCCCAACGCATCTTGCCGCGCGACTGCGAGAAGAGCGAAATGGTCGGCGTGAAGCCGCCCGACATCAGAAGGCAATCGCATTCCAGCGTTTCGCCCGTCTGCTGACCTTCGCGAACCAGGGTCGCGGAGCGGATGCGAAGACGGCCCGAGGTCGCCGAAACGGCGGTGCCGGGATGGATGGCGATGCCGGCTTCGCGCGCCTTCTGCACATAAGGCCCATCGGGCGCGGCGCGCAGATCGGCGATGGCGGCGATGGTGACGCCGCGTGCCTTGAGGTCAAGCGCCGCGCGATAGGCGCTGTCGCCGGCCGTGACGATGACGGCGCGGTGGCCGGGCAGGACCCCGTAGCGCACCGCATATTGGCGCGCGGCCTCGGCCATCATGACGCCCGGCCGGTCGTTGCCGGGGAAGACGAGCGGGCGCTCGATGGAGCCCGTGGCGAAGACGACGCGGCCGGCGCGCACCTGCCACATGCGCTCGCGCGGCAGATGGCCGGGCGGGTTCGCCAGATGTTCGGTCACCCGCTCGGCGAGGCCCAGCAGATTGTGCGGGTAGAAGCCGAAGGCCGTGGTGCGCGGCAGAAGCGTCACATTCGGGCGCGAGCGCAGCTCATGCAGCATGTGCATGGCCTGGATCGGCGCGGTGTGCCCGTCCACCACCGCCTCGCTCTCGTGCAGAAGCGAGCCGCCCATTTCGCTCTGCTCGTCACACAGGATCACGCGCTGCGACGGGTCTTCGGATGCTGCCAGCGCGGCGGCAAGGCCCGCCGGGCCAGAGCCGACCACCAGCACTTCGCAATGGGCGAAGATCTGCGCGTAGCGATCGGGGTCGGGCAGGGTCGGGGAATGGCCGAGACCGGCCGCGCGGCGGATGATCGGCTCGTAGAGCTTCTCCCAGGCCGAGCGTGGCCACATGAAGGTCTTGTAGTAGAAGCCGGCCGAGAAGAACTTGCCGAGAATGTCGTTCGCCGCGCCGACGTCGAAATTCAGCGAGGGCCAGCGGTTCTGGCTCAGCGCGTTCAGGCCGGAATAGAGCTCCACTTGCGTCGCGCGCAGGTTCGGCGCAACGCGTGCCGCGTCGCGCCTGATATCGACCAGCGCGTTCGGCTCTTCCGAGCCCGCCGTGACGATGCCGCGCGGGCGATGATACTTGAACGACCGGCCGACGAGATGGACGCCGTTGGCGAGCAGCGCCGAGGCCAGCGTGTCGCCCTGATAGCCGCGATAGCTCTGCCCGTCGAAGGTGAAGCCGAGTGAGGCCGTGCGGTCGATCCGGCCGCCGGAGGAGGTGCGAAAACGGTTCATCGAGCAACCTCCCCGGACCATGTGCCGACATTGTCTCCGCTGAGTGCCGGGCGATGCTCTTCGACGCCGTCCGGTCGGGGCTCGCCGATCTTGTAGGTCGTCACGAAGAAGTCGGTTCTCGTATCGCGCACGGCGTTGAAGAAGCGCGCGCAGCCATGGATATGGCGCCAGCGCTCGGCATGAAGCCCGCGCGGGTTGGAGCGTGTGTAGAGGAAGGCGCCCCAATCGTCCGCACCCACGTCCGACGGCGTTTCCGCGCGCATCACATGCGCTTCGCCGGCATAGCGGAATTCGAGTTCGGGGCGGGGGCCGCAATAGGGGCAGGTGATCAGAAGCATCGGTCGGCCTCGCGGGGGAGGAAAGGGCGGGTCAGTGCGCGACGGCGGCGGCCGCCGCCTCGTCGATCAGGACGCCATCGCGGAAGCGCTCGATCGTGAAGGGCGCGTTGATCGGGTGCGGCTCGTCGCGGGCGATCGTGTGGGCGAAGAGATTGCCGGAGCCCGGCGTCGCCTTGAACCCGCCCGTGCCCCAGCCGCAATTGACATACAGGCCAGGGACCGTCGTCTTGGCGAGGATAGGCGAGCGGTCGGGCGTGACATCCACGATGCCGCCCCAGGAGCGCAGCATCCGCACCCGGCGAAAATCGGGAAAGAGATCGCAGATCGCATCCAGCGTGTGATTGGCGATATGGAGCCCGCCGCGCTGCGTATAGGACGTGTAGGCGTCCGTTCCCGCGCCGATCACCAGTTCGCCCTTGTCGGACTGCGAGATATAGGCGTGGATCGTGTTGGACATGACGACGCAGGGCACGACGGGCTTCAACGGCTCCGAGACGAGAGCCTGCAGCGGGTAGCTTTCGAGCGGCATACGCAGGCCGGCCATGTCCATGACGACCGAGGTATTGCCAGCGGCTACGACGCCGATCTTGCAGGCCTCGATCGCGCCGCGCGTCGTCTCGACGCCCGTCACCGCGCCGTTGGCTCCGCGCCGGATGGCCGTCACCTCGCAGTTCTGGATGATGTCGACACCCAGCGCCGAGGCCGCGCGGGCATAGCCCCAGGCGACGGCATCGTGCCGCGCCGTGCCGCCGCGCCGCTGGAGCGCACCGCCAAGCACCGGATAGCGCATAGTCGAGGCGTCGATATTGAGCGGCGGGCAGTAGTCCTTGCACTCCTGCGCGCTCAGCCATTCGTTGTCCACACCCGCCAGACGGTTGGCATGGACGTGGCGTTTGAAGACCTGAATGTCGTGAATGTTATGGGCGAGCATGAGCACGCCGCGCGGGCTGAACATGACGTTGTAGTTCAGATCCTGCGACAGGCCTTCCCAAAGCTTCACGGCATGGTCGTAGAGCGCCGCCGACTCTTCGAACAGGTAGTTCGAGCGGATGATCGTCGTGTTTCGGCCCGTGTTGCCGCCACCGATCCAGCCCTTTTCCAAGATCGCCACATTGCGGATGCCGTGCTCCTTGGCGAGGTAATAGGCCGTCGCCAAGCCATGGCCGCCACCGCCCACGATCACCACGTCGTAGCGGCTCTTGGGCGACGCGTCGCGCCATTGCGCTTGCCAGCCCTTGTTGGAGCCGAGCGCCTTGGCGATGATGGAAAAGCCGGAAAACTTCTGCATGGATCGATCCGATCTGCGGTGTCGGACATCACACTCGCACCCGCGAAACCGCCGCCGCGATGACGGATGCGGCGTCGGCTTTGTACGAATCCGACATGTGTCTTGTCTGCGACATCGGGCGCCGGGCAAGGCGTCGACAGGGTGAGCGGTGGCACCCGAAAAACCCTGCATTCGAAGCGTCTTTTCTGCTGCATCGGCCGGCCCCATCGCCTAACACCGGAGGGTCGCCTCGACACTGGACTCGTTTCAAACGCCGGGAGCCGTCGACCATGCTGCACGACATGCCGCTGATCGAAACCATCGTCGCGGGTCTGGGCCTTGCCTTTCTCCTGGGCACGCTGGCGCATCGGCTCGGTGCGTCCCCGATCGTGGGTTATCTCCTGGCCGGCGTCGCGGCCGGGCCGTTCACGCCCGGCTTCGTGGCGGATCAAGGCCTGGCGGGCGAGTTGTCTGAGCTGGGCGTCATTCTTCTGATGTTCGGTGTCGGTCTGCATTTCTCGCTGGGCGATCTCCTGTCCGTGCGGGCCATCGCGCTGCCGGGCGCCATCGCGCAGATCGCGGCGGCAACGCTCTTCGGCATGGCGCTGTCCTGGCTTCTGGGCTGGGGGCCGGGGGCGGGTCTCGTCTTCGGCCTCGCCCTTTCGGTCGCCTCCACGGTCGTGCTCTTGCGGGCCATGCAGGAGCGACGGTTGATCGAGACCGCGCGCGGGCGCATCGCGGTCGGCTGGCTGATCGTGGAAGACCTCGCAATGGTTCTGGCGCTGGTGCTGCTGCCGGCCTTCGCGGGGCCGCTGGGGGGTGACCCGTCCGCCGTGCATGGCGCGAGTTCCGATCTGGGCTTCGGCGTTCCCGGCATCATTCTCGTGACGGTCTTCAAGCTCTGCATCTTCGTGGTCTTGATGCTGGTGGTCGGCCGGCGGGTCATCCCTTGGCTCCTGCAACTCACCGCTGCCTCCGGCTCGCGCGAGCTGTTTCGCCTGGCTGTGCTCGCCATCGCGCTCGGCGTCGCCTTCGGCGCGGCCTCGCTCTTCGGCGTTTCGTTGGCGCTCGGCGCCTTCTTCGCCGGCATGATCATGAGCGAATCGGAGCTCAGCCATCGCGCGGCCGAAGATTCGCTCCCTCTTCGGGATGCTTTCGCGGTTCTGTTCTTCGTCTCGGTCGGCATGTTGTTCGACCCGGCCTCGCTGATCTCCGATCCGCTGCCGGTGCTGGCGACGCTGCTAATCATCGTCGTCGGCAAGTCGCTCGTCGCCTTCGCGCTGGTGCGCCTGTTCGGTCATCCGACCTCGACGGCGCTCACCATTTCCGTCTCGCTGGCGCAGATCGGCGAGTTCTCCTTCATCCTCGCCACGCTGGGCCTGAACCTGAAAATTCTGCCGCCCGAGGCGAAGAACCTGATTCTCGGCGGCGCGATCCTGTCGATCGTCCTCAATCCCTTTCTTTTCGCCTGGGTCGATCGCTGGCGAGAGGCGGAGGGCCGCTCGGCTCAGGAAGGCGGCGGTGAAGAAGGGAAGGATACGACCTTTGGTGAGACGAGCGAGAAGCAGACGCATATCCCAAGTGGCAGCGTGGCCATCGAGGACGGCGCGCTGCGCCGCACGGAGCTGAGCGATCATCTTGTGCTCGTCGGCTATGGCCGCGTCGGCTCCAAGATCGCACGGCGGCTGGCCGATGCCGGCCGCGCCTTTCTTGTAATTGAGGACGCCGACAAGCGTGTGGCGCGGGTGCGCGCGGCCGGGTTCGAAACGGTGGTCGGCAACGCCGTGAAGCCCGAAGTGCTGGACGCCGCGCATATTGCCGGCGCGCGGGACCTGGTGCTCGCCTTTCCCAACAGTTTCGAGGCTGTCGCGATGATCGCGGCGGCGCGCGCCGCCAACCCCGATATTCGCATCACCGCCCGCGTTCATTCCGGCGAACAGCGCGAACGCCTGATCGATGCGGGCGCCGATACGGTGGTCAATGGCGACGAGGTGACGGCGCAGGCGATCGCCGATCATGTCCTCTCCATCGGGCCGGATGCGCCGGGCGCAAAAGGGCCGATCTTTGCCGATGACCACGGGCAGCTTTCGGAACCGTCCGATGGCGATGAGTTGACAGAGCCAGCCGAACGCTTACCCTGAGAAGCATCCAGGGGGAGTTCCAGCAGCGGAACTGAGAGGCCGGAGCACGATCCGGCGACCCCACGAACCTGATCCAGTTCGCACTGGCGTAGGGATGGAGCGTTTGCGCCTCCGACAGGGATGCACCGCTCGGCCAAGAGGCCGACGCCGCGCGTGAACCTGTTGGAGCGAGCGTTCCGCTCCCGTCCTGCGAGCGGCTCGCGCTTTGGCGGAGACGATGATGACCTCGACGCAACGCTCTTTCGTTTCGGACGCTCGTTCGCGCGCATGGTGATCCATGTCCTGGGTGCCGGTGTCGCCGGGCTGACGACGGCCGTTCGGCTGGCCGAGGAGGGGCGGTCCGTCGTCGTGCACGAGGCCGCAACGGAACTCGGCCAGCGCGCGGCCTCGTGGCTCGCGGGGGGAATGCTCGCGCCCTATTGCGAGGCGGCGACGGCGGACCCCGCCATCATCGAGCCGGGTCTGCGCGGCATTGACTTCTGGGCGGACCGGGTGCCGGTCGAGCGGCGGGGAACGCTTGTTCTGGCCGCACCGCGCGATGCGGCCGATCTCCGCCAGTTCGCCGCCCGCACCAAGGCTCATCGCCTCCTGGATGCGGACGGCATTGCCGCGTTCGAGCCCGATCTCGCCGGGCGGTTTCGCCAGGGCTTGTTCTTCGAAGACGAAGCGCATCTCGATCCGCGCCAAGCCATGGCCTCCCTCGTTCGGCGCATTCAGGATCTCGGCGGTACGTTTCTCTGGGGCTCGCAGGCCGAACCTGCCGCGTTGTCGAGCGACACCGTCGTCGACTGCCGAGGTCTCAAGGCCCATGCGCCGGGTCTTCGCGGCGTGCGCGGGGAGATGGTGCTGGTGCGCAGCCGCGACGTCAGTCTGGCCCGGCCGGTTCGCCTTCTGCATCCGCGCTGGCCGATCTATATCGTGCCGCGCGAGGACGGTGTTTTCATGATCGGCGCGACCATGATCGAAAGCGAGCGCGGCGGGCCGATCACCCTACGCTCGGCGGTGGAGCTTCTGACAGCGGCCTTCTCCTTGCATCCGGGGTTTGCCGAAGCCGAAATCCTGGAAACGGGCGCTGCCTGCCGCCCGGCTTTTTCCGACAATCTGCCGCGCGTGACGCAGAGCGGACGCCATGTCTGCTTCACCGGGCTCTATCGCCATGGGTTTCTCCTGGCGCCCGAGCTTTCCGGGCAGGCGGCCCGCGCCGCACTATCCCTCATGGAGGCCGCATGATCCTGCATTTGAACGGTAACCCGTGCGAGGTCGAGGCGGGCTCGCTCGATGCGCTGCTTCGGGAACTCGGTGTAGAGCCCGAAGCGGTGGCGACCGCGCTCAACGGCGAATTCGTGCCGCGCGGCGAGCGGGCGGACACTCCGCTCACGGCGGGCGACAGGATCGAACTTCTCAGCCCGATGCAGGGAGGGTGACGCGATGCGCATCTACGATCGGACCTTCTCCTCCCGCATGATGCTGGGCACGGCGCTTTATCCCTCGCCGGCGATCATGCAGGCGGCCATCCGCGCGGCCGAGCCGGCGCTGGTCACCGTGTCGCTTCGCCGCGAGCAGAATCTCAGCGCGCCGCGCGGGCCCGGCTTCTGGGACGAGCTGCGCGCGCTCGGCGTCGCCTTTCTGCCGAACACGGCCGGCTGCCACACGGTCAAGGAAGCGGTGACAACGGCGCGGATGGGCCGCGAGCTTCTGGGCACCGACCTCGTCAAGCTGGAGGTGATCGGCCATGCCGACACGCTGCAGCCCGATGTCTTCGGTCTGGTGGAAGCCGCGCGCATCCTGTCGGGCGAAGGCTTCCGCGTCCTGCCCTACACGACCGAAGATCTGGTTGTAGCCGAACGGCTGGTCGAGGCGGGCTGCGAGGTGCTGATGCCTTGGGCCTCGCCGATCGGCTCGGGTCTCGGGCTCAACAATCGCTATGGGCTGCGCTCGCTGCGCGCGCAGTTCCCCGACGTGACGCTGATCGTCGATGCAGGGCTCGGCCGGCCGAGCCACGCGGCCGAGGCTCTGGAACTCGGCTATGATGGGGTTCTTCTCAACACCGCCGTTGCCACATCGGGCGATCCGGTCGCGATGGCACGCGCCTTTCGTCTGGCGGTGGAAGCCGGGCGGCTCAGCTTCGAAGCGGGCGCGATGGAGCCGCGTGACATGGCGGCGCCCTCGACACCCGTTTTCGGAAAGGCGGTTCTATGAGCGCCTCTCGCCTCGTGCTCGATGCTTTCTATCCCGTGATGCCGGATGCCGCCTGGATCGAGCGGATCGTGCCGCTCGGGGTCAAGCTCGTGCAACTTCGCGCCAAGGATATGCCGGATGCCCGCCTGCGCGGGGAGATTCGCGGCTCGCTGGCGGTCTGCAAGGCCCATGGATGCCAGCTCGTCGTGAACGATCACTGGAGGCTGGCGGCCGAGGAGGGCGCGGATTTCGTGCATTTGGGCCAAGAGGATTTGGCGGAGGCCGATCTGACAGCGATCCGTGCGGCAGGACTCAAGCTCGGTCTGTCGACGCATGACGAGGCCGAACTCGAAACCGCCCTGTCGGCCCGGCCGGACTATGTGGCGCTGGGTCCGGTCTGGCCGACCATTCTCAAACAGATGCCCTGGGCGCCGCAGACGCCGGAACGTCTGCTGATCTGGCGCAAGCGCGTCGGCGATCTTCCCTTGGTGGCTATCGGTGGGCTCCGGCCTGAGCGCGCCGATGCGGTGTTCCAGAATGGGGCGGATAGCGCGGCCGTGGTGACAGACATCACCCTGCACGCCGAACCGGAGGCGCGTGTCCGGGAATGGTTGGCCATCACGCGCAGATGACATGTCGATGCAACCTGAATGCAACTAATTAGCCAGCGGTTTGCACTTTTTAGTTGATCTTTCATGCAACCTAAAGCATGTTTCCTGCATAGGTTATCTATCAGGGGACGTAGATGTCGGTCGCGAAATCGTTCAACACCCGGCCGCTCTATCAGCAGGTGGCGGACGAGTTCGTCTCGCGTATCGTGTCCCGCACCTGGGCGCCCGGCCAACTCATCGAGAACGAAGCGGAGATCGCGCGATCGCTCGGCATCAGCTTGGGGACGGTGCGCAAAGCCTTCGACATCCTGACCGAAAACAAACTGCTGGAACGCCATCAAGGGCGCGGCACGGTCGTGGTGGATTACGAGGCGGAGAAGACGCGCAGCCGCTTTTCCAACATTCTCGATCGCTCGGGCAATCGCGTCTCGGGCGACGTCACCATGTCGGGCCATGACCTGGCTGTTCCGCCGGCACCGATCGCGGATCGCCTGGGTCTATCGGAGCGTGTGCCGGTCCTGACCTTCGAACGTCGTCGAACCTATGCCGGGCGCTTGTTTCTGATCGAAACGGTTTATCTCCGCGTCGCCGCTGCCACGGCAACGATGAGCCCGGCCGAAATGGTGCAGCTGTCGAAAAGCCGCTGGATGGGGCACGACATCGCGACCTACAAGGTGGAAAAAGTTGCCAGCGCGACGGCGGAGGACGAGGACCGAGCCGCGTTCGGTCTGAGCGGTGAGGCAGCGATTCTGACGCTGGACCGCGTGATCTACTCCTACCAGAACAAGGCGCTGGAACTGCGCATCGGCCGCTGCCATCTGGGCGGCGATCTTCTTTATTGCTCCGACTGACGTGACGTGCCGAAAAGCAGGGCAGGCCGTCAGGCGATTTTCTGACGCCGCTGCCCGCTCGGCAAAAGGCAGCGATCGATAAAGGCGCGCAGCTGCTTGACGGCTTCGCTGCGCATTGGCTCGATCTCCAGAAGCACCTCGTGCCGTGCGCCCGGCACGACATGGCAATGCACATCGAGACTGCCGGCTTGCTCCAGGCGAGCGGCGAGCGATCGGACCGCAGCGCCTTTCGCGGTGGCCGGATCTTCGCTGCCCCCCAGACAATGGATCGGCAGGCGATGGGGCAGATCGCCGAGCGGAGTCACACTGGCCCCTGCGCTTTGCCAGTTCAGAATGTCTTCCACCATGGAAATGGTGGGCGTCCATCCGCAAAGCGGGTCCGCGATGTAGCGGTCCACTTCGCTTTCGTCATGGGTCAGCCAGTCGAAGGGCGTGCGTCTCGGCTGAACCGAACGGCTCCAAACGTCGAACGTGGCGCGCGCAAAGAGCGCGCTCGCCACATCCGAACCTTTCAGCGCCTTTTCCGCCTTGAACGCCACGGTGCCGATCCGCTCAGACCAGCCGCGCTCGAAGCTGGCGTTCCAGAGTGCCAGCCCCGCCAGACCTTCGCCGAAGGTGCGCGCATGGTTGAGCGCGATATAGGCGCCCATCGAATGACCGAGCACCACGACCGGCTTTCCCGGACTGTCGGCTTCGGCCTGATGGCGCACGGCCTGCACGTCACGCAGAACCTTCGCCGCGCCGTTGCGCCCTCCGAAGCGGCGGAGCGGCGCGTCGAGAGCGGTGGTCGATCCGTGTCCGCGATGGTCATGGGCATAGACGGCGATACCGAGATCCGCCAGTTCGCGCCCGAGCCTGGCGTAGCGTCCCGAGTGCTCGGCGAGTCCATGCAGGATGAGAAGCACGGCTCGCGCCTCGCCCTCGGGAAGGAAACGATGAAGACGCAGGGCCGCGCCGGTCGGACTGTCGAGAAGGTTGGAACTGGCGAGCACGGGACAAAAGCCGATATGCAGACGGAAAACTGACGCAGACTTGGCGTAAGCGCGGAAAAACGCAATCCGCTGGTCTCAAATTCGGGGATGGATCATGGTTCGACGCTTGGGCTTCCTGCTGATGGGAGCCGGCCTCCTGTTCTCGGTCTCGTCCGCCAAGGCGCAGGTCCCCATGAGTGGGGAATTCGTGGCGGAGGCAAGCTGCTTCGCGACACCCTCCATCCGCTCGGACAACAATCCCGGTCGCATCGTGACCGAGCCCGGACGGCACTATGACCTCATCGGGCGAAACGCGATGCCGGGCAGTCATTACCTGATCCGCGTACCGGGGGCGGACCCTGAGCGGCGCTGGGTGCCTTACGGATGCGGGCGCGTGACGGATGGGAACTCGTCGGCTGATCGCGGCGCTTCGCCGCCACCGGCTGGAGGCCACACGGATTCCTTCGTTCTGGCCGCAAGTTGGCATCCCGCCTTCTGTGAAACGCGGCCGAAGCGCACCGACTGTCGCTCGGGCGGGGTAGCCGGTCATGGTTTATCGCTTCATGGGCTATGGCCGCAGCCGCGCGGACGCGAATATTGCGGCGTGTCCGCTGCCGTTCGGGCCGCCGACGAATCCGGGCGCTGGCGCGACCTGCCACCGGTCGAAATCAGCGCGGCGACCCGGGAGGCGCTGGCGCGTGTCATGCCCGGCACGGTTTCTCAGCTCGACCGGCACGAGTATTGGACCCACGGCACTTGTTACGATGGCGGTGCGGAGGCGTATTTCGTGCAGTCCATTCGACTGATCGATGAACTCAATGCCTCGCCCGTTCGCGATCTCTTCGCCAACGCGATCGGACGCGAATTGAGCGCGGCCGAGATTCGGGCGGCCTTCGACAAGGCCTTCGGTGCGGGGGCGGGGGCTCGCGTCCTCTTGGACTGCGAAAGCGACGCGGCGGGACGCCGGCTGGTCGGGGAGTTGCGGATTTCGCTGCGCGGCGCACCGGGGCAGGGCGCGAGTCTGGGCGAACTCATCCGGGCCGGCGACGCCACCGCGCCCGGTTGCCGCGCGGGACGCGTGGACGCGCCCGGTTTCGGCTGAGCGTCAGGCCCGGTCGGGCACTTCGTAATCGGCCGAATAACGGATTTCGCGCAAGGGACGGACGCTCCGCGTGGAGGCTTCGTAGATCGGGTCGGCCTTGTAGGCCGCGAGCGCTTCTCGATCCTTGAACTCGGCATAGACGACCAGATCGACATCATTGCCCATCGGGTCGACGCGGGCGTTCTCGATGACCTCGAAATGCTCGTGGTGCCGGATGGCACCGAGGGTTTCGAGCCCGGCTTTGATGCGAGGCAGGTCGGTCTTGTCCTTCGCACTGAAGAAGACGATGTGCCGGATCATGTCGGCTCCGCTTTCGAGAAATCGGTCCCGCGCTGCATCCGCTCTTCGATGCGGTGCGTCAAGCGGGGAGTGGGGCGCAATCCGGCCGGACGCATTTTCCTTGCCGCCTTTGTTGCTCATCGGGACGCCATGGCTTACCTGTGCGCCAACTCTTGCCCAAGTCATTTCTACGGGGACGCGCGCTCGATGGCACGCCAATTCATCTACCATATGGCCGATCTCACGAAGGCCTACGGCACCAAGAAGGTTCTGGAGAACATCCATCTCTCCTTCTACCCGAACGCCAAGATCGGTATCCTGGGCCCGAACGGCGCCGGTAAATCGACCCTGCTGAAGATCATGGCCGGCGTCGACAAGGACTATACGGGCGAGGCGTGGGCCGCCGACGGCGCGACGGTGGGCTATCTCTCGCAGGAGCCCAAGCTCGACGAGTCGAAGACCGTCTTCGAGAACGTCATGGAAGGCGTCGCCGACAAGAAGGCGATCCTCGACCGATACAACGAACTGATGATGAACTACTCCGACGAGACCGCGGAGGAGGGTGCCAAGCTTCAGGACGTGATCGACGCGCAGAACCTATGGGATCTGGAAAGTCAGGTCGAGATGGCGATGGACGCGCTGCGCTGCCCGCCGGGCGATGCATCCGTCGCGCCCCTGTCGGGCGGTGAAAAGCGCCGCGTGGCGCTGTGCAAGCTGCTCCTGTCGAAGCCCGATATTCTGCTGCTCGACGAGCCCACCAACCATCTCGACGCCGAGACGATCTCCTGGCTCGAAAAGCACCTGCGCGAATATGAAGGCGCGGTGCTGATGATCACGCACGATCGCTACTTCCTCGACAATGTGACGGGCTGGATTCTCGAACTCGATCGCGGTCGGGGCATCCCCTACGAGGGCAACTACTCGGCCTATCTCGAGAAGAAGTCCAAGCGCATGGTGCAGGAAGGCCGCGAGGACGACGCGCGCGGACGCGCCATCGCCCGCGAGCGCGAGTGGATTCAGCAGGGCGCCAAGGCCCGCCAGACCAAGTCGAAGGCTCGTATCAAGGCCTATCACGAACTGGTCGAGGCGGCCGAAAACCGCAGGCCGGCCGATGGCAAGATCGTCATCCCGACCTCGGAGCGCCTAGGCAACCGCGTCATCGAGGTGGAGAACCTGTCGAAGAGCTACGGCGACCGGCTTCTGATCGAAAATCTCTCGTTCCGTCTGCCCGCCGGCGGCATCGTCGGCATCATCGGCCCGAACGGCGCCGGCAAGACGACGCTCTTCAAGATGATCACGGGCAAGGAAACGCCGGACTCTGGTGCCGTCCATATCGGCGAGACCGTGGATCTCGGCTATGTCGACCAGAGCCGCGACCATCTCGACGGGTCGAAGACCGTCTGGGAGGAAATCTCGGGCGGCGTCGACATCATGAAGCTCGGCAAATACGACATGAACAGCCGCGCCTATGTCGGCAACTTCAACTTCAAGGGCCAAGACCAGCAGCAGAAGGTCGGCACGCTCTCGGGCGGTCAGCGCAACCGCGTGCACCTCGCCAAAATGCTGAAGTCCGGCGGCAACGTCATCCTGCTGGACGAGCCGACCAACGACCTCGATACCGAAACGCTGGCCGCCCTTGAGGACGCGCTGGAGGAATATGCAGGCTGCGCCGTGGTGATCAGCCACGATCGCATGTTCCTCGATCGTCTGGCCACGCATATCCTCGCCTATGAAGGCGACAGCCATTGGGAATGGTTCGAAGGGAACTATGCCGATTACGAGCAGGACAAGATCCGTCGTCTCGGACCGGAATCGGTCAATCCCAAGCGCCCGACCTACAAGCGTCTGACGCGTTGAGCAGCTGAATGGGGGGAAAGCCACTTTCCAAATCGAACTTCCCCCTTACGTCTGACAAATTGGCCTTGCCAGGGAGCAGGCGTAGGGGGAAAGGAGAGAGGAATTGGATCGCATCGGCTTTCAACAATTCTTCCAAGCGCTTCCCAGCCCACATATGCTGCTCGACCGTGACTTGAACTTCGTCGCGGTCAATCGCGCCTACGAACTGGCGACCGAGCAGACCAGCTCAAGTCTGGTCGGCCGCTACCTGTTTGAAGCCTTTCCCAACGATGGGGACGCTGGCCGGCGCCTCCGGGAATCGCTCGATCGCGTTCTGGCATCGGGGGAGCCCGACACACTGGCCTATATCGAGTACGACATTCCGGTGCCCGCTTCGAAAGGCGGCGGGATGACGAAGCGATATTGGACGGCCATCCATGCTCCGCTGACCGACGACAGCGGTCAGGTCGCCTACATCCTTCAAAATACGGTGGACATTACCGAACTCGTGCAGTTGCGCGAGGCGGCGTCAGCGCCCAGCTCGCTGTTTTCCGGCGGCGTCGCTCTCGTCCAGCGCGCGAGAGAGGCGGAGAAAGTCATTCGTGACGGCGTTGGGCCGACACAGCAGTTCCGCTCGCTGTTCGAGGATGCACCCGGAATGGTGGCGCTTCTCTACGGGCCGGACCATGTGATCACTTATGCCAATGCGGCCTTGAAGCGTTTTTTCGGGCAGCGCGAGCTTCTGGGGCTTCCGGTTCGGAAGGCGTTTCCCGAATTGGAATGTGAGGAGCCGAGCGGGTTACTCGGCCGGCTGGACAAGACCTACCAAACGGGCGAGTCAGCGGTCGGGTTCGCGACGAGCATTCGACTGCGCGATCCAGGGTCGGATCGGCTTCGGGAGTATTTCGTCGATCTCTCGCACCATCCCGTGGCGTCGCCGACCGGTCAGGTGTCGGGCATCTTCATTCAAGGGTACGACAGAACCGAGGCTGTACGCGGGCAGCGTCACCAGAAGTTCTTGTTGGATGAGCTGAATCATCGCGTCAAAAACACACTATCCACGGTGCAGTCTCTGGCCCGGCGAAGCTTCCGCGCGACGATCGACCGCGAGGATGCACGCCGTGTGTTCGAAGGGCGAATTCTGGCGCTTTCGAACGCCCATAATCTCCTGAGCCAGCATCATTGGGAGGCGGCCGATCTTGCCGCCATCGCTCGGCTGGAATTCGCGGCCCTGCCGCCCGAGCGAATTACCACAAAGGGCGGCCGTTTCGATCTCAGTCCGAAGGCCGCCATCGCCTTGGCGATGGTGTTCCATGAGCTGGCATCGAATGCTTTGAAATATGGATCTTTGGCGAGGAATGACGGCCGCGTCTGCGTGCGTTGGGAGACACGCGGTGAGACGCTGGAGTTGGTCTGGCGGGAAACCGGTCCGGATCTTCCTGAAACGCAGGATGAGTTGAAGCCCGGTTTTGGGATGCGCATGTTGGAGCGCATCGTGACGGGCGAGCTCGAAGGGCGACTGGAACTCGGCCTCGGACCGTCCAGCCTGACCTGGACACTCGCCATCCCCCTGTCTGAACTCGAAGCGGCAAAGGCCCTCTTGGATGACTGAACCAAAGGGGCTCGAAGGGCTTCGCATCTTCGCGGTGGAGGACGAATCCCTCGTCGCCATGCAGCTGGAGGACATTCTGGACGAGCTGGGCTGCGTCGTGGCGGGGCTTGCGATGCGCGTCGATCGCGCGCAGGCCATGCTGGATTCAGAGCCCGGCATCGACGCCGCCATCCTCGACATGAACATCGCCGGCGTGAAGGTCTATCCCGTGGCCGAGCGCTTGCGTGAGCGCAACGTGCCGATTGTCTTCGCGACGGGTTACGGGCTGGAGGGGATCGAAATGGAGTGGCGCGTTTTCCCCGTCCTGCAGAAGCCCTACACCGCCGAGCAGATCGCGCGCGCTTTGCTGCAAGCCATTCCCCTGACGAACAAGTGATCTGAAGATCGCCGTAGGCTCGTGTTTCCGGCGCCTTGCTGACAGCCTTGCCATGTCCAAGCGAAACGGTCGTGCTATCTCAACGGCCAGTTCATCGCTTCGGCCAAGCTAGGATCGCATTCGCCTATGGATCAGTTCGTTCAGGGTCTCATGCAGGATTTCGGCGTGGTCGGAATCGCGTTCCTGATGTTTCTGGAAAACATCTTCCCACCGATCCCCTCCGAAATCATCATGCCTCTGGCAGGCTATCAGGCAGCCACGGGTGAGCATTCGATCTGGGCCGTTATCATTGCCGGGACGATCGGGTCGCTCCTCGGCATCTTGCCCTGGTATTATCTTGGCCTCGTGGTCGGCGAACAGCGTATCGTGCGGCTGGCGGATCGGTTCGGCCGCTGGATCACGATGACCGCCGAGGACGTGGAGGCGGCGGACCGCTGGTTCCGTCGCTACGGAATCTGGGCCGTGCTGTTTGGCCGCCTCGTGCCGACGGTGCGAACGCTCATCTCCATTCCGGCCGGCCTCGCGCGGATGCCGCTCCTCACCTTTCTGGCCTTCTCGGCGATCGGCACGCTGGCCTGGACGGCGGGTTTGGCCTTTGCCGGATACCTTCTGGCGCAGCAATACGATCTGGTGGACCAATATATCGGCCCGGTCTCGAACTTCGTCATCCTTGCCGTGGTCGCGATCTATCTGTACCGCGTCATCACCTTCAAGCCGAGCCGGCGCACGCAGCCGATCGACCTGAAGTCCGATGAGCATCCGCATCGACAGGGCTGACATCACTCATGCGCAAGCCGGCCATCAAACTGAAGGGCACCGTCGCGGGCCTTTACCGGACCGAAGCCAAAGGCTTCGTGACATCTCCGGTCGATAGGCTGGACCTCGGCTTCGATGGGATTGCAGCCGATGCGCATGGCGGGCCGACCCGAAAAACGGGCGGCCGCGAGCCTTGGTATCCGCGCGGCACGGAAATTCGCAACGAGCGTCAGCTTTCGATCCTGAGCCTGAATGAACTCGCCGAGGTCGCCGAGACCTTGGCGATCCCCGAGCTGCGGCCGGAATGGATCGGCGGCAATCTCACGCTGGAGGGCATCCCACGCTTGAGCGAACTGCCGCCGCGCACTCTCCTGTTTTTCGAGAATGGCGTCACGATCAAGATCGACGGCGACAACGGGCCTTGTCGTCTGTCGGGGCGATCCATCGCGCAGCATTATCCCGAGCGAACCGACATCGAATTCGACTTCGTGAAGGCGGCCAAGCACAAGCGAGGCCTTGTGGCTTGGGTGGAGAAGCCTGGCAGCATCAGCCTGGGCGAGGCATTCGAGGCCCGGCTGCCGGAGCAGTGGATCTACGATCCGAACGAAGAGCGCTGACGCCTTTCAATCCGCGTCCGGCCTCGGGCGCGCTTTGGGCGGCAGCGGAGGGGATGCGTCCTCGCTCGCATCTTCGCCCGGCTCACCGTCCTTATCGTCCCAACCTTCATCCTCGTCCGCTTCGGACACGAGGTGGCGTGTTGCGCCCCATCGATCGAGCACCTCGTTGATCGCCTCGACCACGAAGAACCGCGCCTCGTCCTTCTCGTAGCCCTCGTCGCGAAGCTCGTCATAATCGGTGTGCTGATGCCGGATATGCGCGAGCGTCGCCAGCCAAACGGCGCTGGCCGGCGACAGGCTCTTCATGTGGCGCGACCCCGCCGCCGTGCGGATCGCCTCCGCGTCGAGATAGGGGACGCGAGGGATCAGAAGCGTCAGGTTGCGCGCGATGGACTTCTGGCGTTCCGTGGCCATCAACCCTCGCTCGGACGATCGACGGTATCGAAATAGGGTTTGATGTCTAGAAGGGGCGTCCCGTCCAGAACATCGATCGCGTCGATCACCAGCTGCCCCGACGCCGGATCGACGTCCAGAAGACGCACGAGATGCAGGCCGATCGGGTTGGGGCGCACGGGGGAGCGCAGCGCGAAGGTGCCCGAGGCGGTTTCGGCAGAGCGTGGCTTCTGCACGGCCAAGTCGCGCCGCGATTGATGCAGCCATGTCAGGAGATGGACATGGCGTCCCGCTGCCAGGTTTTGCAGCGCGGCGCGGAACGGCGCGTCGATTTCGACTGTCGCCTTCTGGTGGGTGTCGCGGGCGACCCGCATGTTCTTAGGGCAGTCGGTTCGATCGGTCCAAGGGGAGCGGATGCGGCCGATAAAGGCCAGCCGCGCATCATCCGCCGTCGAGGCGTCGAAGGGCAGGGTCGTTTCGCCCGGCCGAATGGAGGTTTTCTCAAGAGTCATGGGCGAAAGAGTATCGGGCTCGTGAAGCCCGTGCAAACGCGATGGAACCCACTTGCATCTTTCGCCTGCAACACATAAACATATCTTTATGTGTTGGCGCAAAGGGGGCGCGGTCATGGCGGCGTCTTTTGATGCGACGGTGGAAATTCTGAAGGCTCTCGGAGAACCGACGCGCCTGCGCCTCGTCATGCTCTTGTCGAGCCACGATCTGACCGTTTCCGATCTCACGTCCATTCTCGGCCAATCGCAGCCGCGCATTTCGCGTCATCTGAAGCTTCTGGTCGAGTCGGGCGTCGTGCATCGATATCAGGAGGGAGCCTGGGCTTATTTCCGGCGTAGCGACGATGCGCTGATCGCGACCCTGGTGGACGCGCTTCTGTCCGGCGTCGTGGACGAAGACGGGCGCTTGGCGGGCGACCGCGAGAAGCTCGAACATGTTCGCCTTGAGCGGGCGGAGCGCGCGGCCCATTATTTCAGCCGCAACGCCGAACAGTGGGACCGGATTCGCTCGCTTCACGTGCCGGATGTCGAAGTTGAAAGCGCGCTTCTGGATGTGCTTGGCGACGAGGGCATCGAGTCCGTCCTCGACATAGGCACGGGCACGGGCCGGCTTCTGGAGCTTCTGTCACCGCGCTGCGAGCGTTCGCTGGGGATCGACGCGTCTCGCGAAATGCTGTCGATCGCCCGCGCCAAGCTCGACGCGGCGGGTCTCAGCCGCGCCAGCGTGCGGCAGGGCGATGCCTATCGTCTGCCTGTGCCGCGCGGCAGTTTCGAACTCGCGACGCTCCATCAGGTTCTTCATTATCTCGACGATCCTGCCGCTGCCATTCGCGAGGCGGCCGCCGCGCTTGCACCGGGCGGGCGTCTCGCCATTGTCGATTTCGCGCCGCACGGGCTGGAAACACTGCGCACGGAACATGCGCATTTGCGGCTCGGCTTCAGTATTGAGACTCTCAGCGCCTATGCCCAAGCCGCCGGCCTTCGCGTCGAGACCATTCGCGCGCTTCCGCCGAAAGGCGAGAGGGCTGACGCGCTCACCGTTCTCGTTCTCCTGGCCCGACGGCCGCACGCCGCCATCCCGCTCGATCCGGCCGCGCGCCCGGTCGAGGCAGCCTGAAGGAATGTCCATGATCCAGCGTCGTTCGCAGCGCTCGCCCTTCCGCGTGTCGTTCGAGTTCTTTCCGCCCAAGACACCGAAGATGGAAGAAGGCCTTTGGGACTCGATCCAGCGTCTGGCTCCGCTTTCGCCCGATTTCGTGTCCGTGACCTACGGTGCCGGGGGTTCGACGCGCGAGCGCACGCATCACACGGTCAAGCGCATCCTGAGCGAAACGCCGCTGAAGCCGGCGGCACATTTGACCTGCGTCGATGCGAGCCGCGACGAAGTGGATGCCGTCGTGCGTCAATATCGCGAAACCGGCGTGCGCCATTTCGTGGCCCTTCGCGGGGACGGTCAGGCGGGTGCGGGTGGTGCCTACGAGGCGCATCCGAACGGCTATCGCAACGCGGTCGATCTGGCTGCCGGTATCAAGGCGATCGATCCCGAGATCGAGATTTCCGTTTCGGCCTATCCCGAGAAGCATCCCGAAAGCCCGGACTTCGCAACCGACATCGACCTCCTGAAGCGCAAGGTCGATAATGGCGCGACGCGCGCCATCACGCAGTTCTTCTTCGATAATGACGTGTTCGAACGCTATGTCGAGCGCGTTCGGCGGGCCGGCATTTATGTGCCGATCGTTCCCGGCATTGTTCCGATCCACGACTTCACCAAGATTTCGCGCTTCTCGGCCGCAACGGGGGCTTCCATCCCCCTTTGGCTGGCCGAGCGTTTCGAAGGCCTGGAGAACGATCCGCAGACGCATAGCCATGTGGCGGCGGCGGTCTGCGCCGAGCAGGTGCTCGATCTCGCCGAACGCGGGATCGGCGATTTCCATTTCTATACGATGAACCGGGCCGATCTCGTCTATTCGATCTGCCATATTCTCGGCTTGCGTCCGTCGGCCGGCGGCGACGACAGGACGGATCGTATCGAGCAAGCTGCGTAACGAGAAAGGGCCGGATGAACCGGCCCTTTCTGTTTCATTCGCACCCTGACGCTGCGATACGGCTTCTGTGAAAACCGTCCGGCGTCAGGAAATGAAACCGACGACCATGGCACCGACAAAGGCGAAAGCCGCCGTCGCCATGATCAGATTCAGAGAGCGTACCCGTTCCATCACGATCTCCTCCTCACAGGATGTTACCAGTCTTCATGATCTGTTTAACATCGTAAAGAGGGATTCGTTTCCCAAGGCTCGTCCGAAAATATGCGGCTCGGTGAAGCCGATGAGTTTCAACGGCTTGAGCTGTCGTCGTCATGCTGAAAAAAGTGTGAAACGCTGTCATTAAGAGGGTGGGGTGACGATCTCCAGGTCCTGAAGCTGCCGCTCCAAGAGAGCGGCACCGGCAAGCGCCCGCGCATCCTGCCCGAACCGGGCGATGATCGAGACGCCGAGAGGCAGGCCTTCCCGTGATCTGCCAGCCGGCACGTTGACACAAGGCACGCCAGCGACGGTCCAAAGCCGGTTGAAGGCAGGATCGCCCATCCCGTCCTGCCGCAGGGGAGCGGGGCCGGGAGCGGAGGGGGCGAGGATGATGTCGCAGGCCTCGAACAGGCGCGTGACCTCTCGCCGTCCCGCGCGAGCTGCGCGGCGGGCGCTGTCATAGTCCGCCGAGGCGATCGCCGCGCCGGCCGCGAGAACGCTCAGGAGTCCCGCGTTCAGCTGTTCGGCATGGTAGCGCCGTTCATGAAGCAGGGAGACCGCGCCTTCGAAAAGCTGGATGCGCTCCTGCGCGTCGCGCGCGGCGGCCAGAGCGTCGGTTTCTTCGATGTCCAGGATATCGCATCCCGCGCGCTCCAGTCTGCGCGCGGCGTGGGCCATGGCATCGATCATGCCCGGATGCAGACGGTGGTCGATCCGCGAGCGGTAGAGGCCGACGCGAAAGGGCGGTGTGTCGTCCGTGACCCGCATCGAGCGGCCCGACAGGATGTCGCCCAGCAGCGCGGCGCTCGGCACATCGGCGGCGAAGAGTCCGGCCGTGTCCAGCGACCAGGCGAACGGTTTCATGCCGACGGTCGGCAGAAGGCGAAAGCTCGGTTTGAAGCCGACCGCGCCGCAGAAGGCGGCGGGGCGGATGATCGAACCCGCCGTCTGCGAGCCCAGAGCGGCAGGTACGAGAC
>NZ_BBWS01000026.1:0-37709 GCF_001463925.1 Aureimonas sp. N4
GTACGAGACCCGCCGCCACGGCCGCCGCCGATCCGGAAGACGATGCGCCGGGCGTGTGCGCCGCACTGTGTGGGTTCAGCGTCGGCACATCGCTGGCATAGGCGAATTCGGTCGTCACCGTCTTGCCGATGATGGCGCACCCCAGCGCGCGCGCCTGCGCGACAAGCGCTGCGTCCGCGCGCGGTCGGTGGCGGGCATAGAGTGGGGAGCCGTAGTCGGTGTCCAGATCGAACGTGTCGAACAGGTCCTTCACGCCGAGCGCCACGCCCGCCAGCGGTCCATCGCGCATCGAGGCGGAAAGGGACGCGCGGTCGGCCACTCGGGCAAAACTTCGAAGCTCCGGGTCAAGCGATGCGATGCGCTCGAGAGCCCGATCGATCTCGCGCATCGGGCTGGACCGGCCGGACGCAACCCGTTCGATGAGAGCGGTCAGGGACTGGGGAGCAAAGCCGGCCATGCGTTCGTCCTGTGTCGACTGTGCGCTCTTGTGGCAGATGGTTCACAAGCCTGCCATGCGTTTCGGTGCAGATAGCAAGATGGCTTTTGCTGGATTCGCCGCGCCCTATCTGTCGCAGCGGTTCGGCTTGAAAGGAGTGCCTTGTTGCAGAAGTTCGAAACGGCCCGCGATGCGGCCCTCTCGCTCCGCCCGGACGTTCCGGTCTACTGCTTCCGTCCCGATGTGCTGCGCGCCGACGCGCGCGCCTTCATGGACGCGTTTCCGGGCGAGACCGCCTATGCAGTGAAGACCAATGGCGAGCCCATGGTTTTGGAAACGTTGGCACAGGCTGGGGTGAAGGTGTTCGACGTCGCCTCGCCCGGCGAGTTCGCCGCGGTGCGCGCCGTCGCGCCGAATGCCGAGATGCTGTACATGCATCCGATCAAGGCCCAGTCCGACATTCGGCTCGCGCTCGAAACCTACGGGATCCGAACGCTTTCGCTTGATCACGAGGACGAGGTCGCCAAGATCTTGCGCATCGTGCGGGCTATGGATCTCGACCCGGCGACACTCACCATTTTCGTGCGGCTCCAGACCAAGGGCCATGCGATGTACGAACTCTCGAAAAAGTTCGGCGCAGCGCCCGCCCATGCGGTGGAGCTTCTCCAGCGCTGCCACCGTATCGGCTTCAAGGTCGGCCTCTGCTTCCATGTGGGCTCGCAGATCGAAGACCCCGACACCTACGAGCGCGCGCTCGCGTCGGCCGACTGGGTGCGCAACCGCGCCGACGTGCCGCTGGCAGGGCTTGATGTCGGCGGTGGCTTCCCGGCGGAATACGGCCATGATCCGCGCCGCAAGAAACCCGACATTCCGGGCATGGACGAAATCATGTCGCGCCTTCGCGCGGATATTTCCGAATGGGGCTTTGCCGACATGCCGCTCGTCGCCGAGCCCGGCCGCGTCGTTGTCGCCCGCGCCTTTTCGCTGATCGTGCGCGTGCTTCTGCGCAAGGGGCGGCGTCTTTATATCAATGACGGGATCTGGGCGTCGTTGTCGGATTCCTGGACCGGCAAGATCACGCTGCCGGCCCGCTTCATTCCCGACCCCGCGCGGGTCGCGCGCAAGGGCGATCCGAAGGTGATCAGCGCGTTTCGCGTCTGCGGGGCGACCTGCGATTCCGTCGACATTCTGTCTCGACCCTTCTGGCTGCCGGAAACGGTCGATACGGGCGACTGGATCGAAATCGGCCATATCGGGGCCTATTCTCTCTCGCTGCGCACGCGCTTCAATGGGTTCTACCCCGATACGTTCGTGGAAGTGGCCCGCCCCTTCGAAGAGGGCGGGGCCGTCGAGGGCTTTGCGAGCCTCGAGACCATGGCGGACTGAACGTCCGTCAATGGCGCTGCGGCGTGACGTCCTTCATGATGTCGCGCCGCGCGAGGTCGAAATGGTCGAGAATGATCTGGATGTTTCGCTTGTGCGCCTTGAAGTAGACGTCGAACATGTCGCCGGCGAGCGGCACCGCACCGACCGCCGCGTCCAGCCCGAGATTGGCCACCATGCGCGCGAGCTTGCGCTTGGGCAAGCCGAGCCGGCGCGCCTCGTTGACGATGAAGAGACCGATCAGAGCGCCGCCCGCGTCGCCGATGCCCGGCACCAGGCCGATCAGGGCGTCCGCGCCGAACCGGATATTGGTGCCGGGAACTCTGAGTGCCGTGTCCATCAACCGTGCGAGGCCGTTCAGCCGCGCCAGGCGACGGGTCAGGTCCTGCTCTCCCGCTGCGGTTTCGAAGCCAGACGCATAAGCGGTGGCGATCATCGTCTTTGTTCTCCAGGGGCGCGAAGGGCGCCGATCAAACAAGAGATGGTAGGTCGCCACCCGGGTTGCGAGGGGTTCGAATTGTAAGCCATTCCCGATCCGTAAGCGCCGCCTATCTCCCTCGTCACGAAAACGCGAAGGACGAACGGGGAGAGCGACCATGGAATGGCGAGGCCGACGCGAAAGCAGCAATATCGAGGACCAGCGCGGCAGCGGCGGTGGCTTTGGCGGTGGGGGCGGCGGAATGCGCATTCCGATCCGCGCCGGGGGCGGCGGCATCGGTCTGCTGATCATACTCGGTATCCTTTGGATTGGCTTCGGCATCAATCCGATGTCGGTGATCGGCATGGACGACGGAACATCCTCCAGCCAGACGCAGACCGCGCAGCGCGGACCCGGCGTCGATGGCACGGCCGACGAGACCGACAATTTCATCGCCGTGGTGCTCGGCGATACCGAGGATGTCTGGAACCGCCGCTTCCAGGACATGGGCCGTCAGTACCGCGACCCGACATTGGTATTGTTCACCGATCGCGTCTCCTCGGCCTGCGGCAATGCCAGTTCCGCGTCCGGCCCCTTCTACTGCCCGAACGACCAGAAGCTTTATCTCGACACGAGCTTCTTCCGTCAGCTCGATCGCGATCTCGGCGCGTCCGGCGACTTTGCGCAAGCCTATGTGATCGCGCACGAGGTGGGCCATCACGTCCAGAACATGACCGGTGTTCTTCAGCGGACGACCGAGATGCGCCAGCGAATGTCGGAAGCCGAGAGCAACGCCGTCTCCGTCCGCGTCGAGCTTCAGGCCGATTGCTATGCCGGCATCTGGGCACATGACACGCAGCAGGCGGGCTATCTCGAGAAGGGCGATCTGGAGGAAGCGCTGAACGCCGCCAGCCGGATCGGCGACGACACGTTGCAGCGCCGCTCGCAGGGCACGGTCGTTCCCGATAGCTTCACCCACGGCACCTCGGCCCAGCGCGTCGAATGGTTCCGCCGGGGTGCGACCTCGGGAGACATGAACCAGTGCGACACGTTCAACGGGCGGATTTGACGGCTCGAAACGGCTATCGGCTTGCAATCGGAAGATCGGCATGGTGAGACGCGGCCAAACGCGATCCAGCCACGAAGCGAACCATGCCCGATCTTCTTCTTGAACTCCGCTCCGAGGAAATCCCCGCACGTATGCAGCGCAAGGCGGCGGGCGATCTTCGCAAGGCGGTGACGGATGCTCTGGTGGAAGCGGGCCTCACCTACGAGGGCGCGCGCGAATACTGGACGCCACGCCGCCTGACGCTCGACATTCGCGGCCTCGACGCGCGCTCCAAGGACGTGCACGAAGAGCGCAAGGGGCCGCGCACCGACGCCAACGAGAAGGCGATCGAGGGCTTCCTGCGCTCCGCCGGCCTCACATCGATCGATCAGGCTCACAAGCATTCGGATGGCAAGAAGGGCGAATTCTTCGTCGCCCATATCGTAAAGCCCGGCCGCGCGGCGGAAGAGATCATCGCCGAGATCATGCCGGCGATCATCCGCGAATTCCCCTGGCCGAAATCCATGCGCTGGGGCGCGGCCTCGCGCGAGCCGGGCTCGCTGCGCTGGGTCCGCCCGCTCCAGTCGATCCTCTGCGTGTTCGGGCCCGAGGTCGGTGAAACCGTTGTGGTGGATTTCGAAGTCTCCGGCATCCGTTCGGGCGACCGCACGGTCGGCCATCGCTTCCATGCGCCCGCCGAGATCAAGGTCCGCCGCTTCGAGGACTACGCCCAGAATCTTGAGCGCGCCAAGGTCGTGCTCGACGCCGAGCGCCGGAAGGACATCATCCGCACCGACGCGCAGAACCTCGCCTTCGCGCAGGGGCTGGAACTGGTCGAGGACGAGGGCCTTCTCGAAGAGGTGTCCGGCCTCGTGGAATGGCCGGTCGTCCTGATGGGCGAGTTCGAGGAGGCCTTTCTCGCCATCCCGCCCGAGATGATCCAGCTGACGATCCGCACCAACCAAAAATGCTTCGTCACGCGGCGTCGGGGCCAAGCGGGTCTGGCGAACCGTTTCCTGCTCGTTTCCAATATCGAGGCGGTGGACGGCGGCGCCGAGATCGCGCGCGGCAATGGCAAGGTCGTGCGCGCGCGCCTGTCGGACGCGCTCTATTTCTGGCACACGGACCAGGGCGCGCTTCCCGATCTGGCTTCGCTCGAAGCGTCCGCCGGCCGTTTCGGGCTGAACTTGGCCAAGCCGCTGGATCAGCGCATGGCCAAGCTCGACGCGCTCGGCGTGACCTTCCATGCCAAGCTCGGCACGCAGGGGCAGCGTGTTGCGCGGATCGCGGACCTTGCGGCCGTCATCGCACCGCTGGTCGGCGCGGATGCAACGCTCGCGCGCCGCGCAGCCGTCCTCGCCAAGGCGGATCTCACGACCGAAGCGGTCGGCGAGTTCCCCGAGCTGCAGGGTCTGATGGGCCGTAAATATGCCCGGCTTCAGAACGAGCATACATCGGTTCAGGCCGCCGTCGAGGATCATTACAAGCCGCAGGGGCCTGGGGATCGCGTTCCCAAGGACGCCATCGCCATCGCGGTTGCGCTGGCCGACAAGCTCGATACGCTGGTCGGGTTCTGGGCCATCGACGAAAAGCCGACCGGCTCGAAGGACCCTTATGCGCTGCGCCGTGCCGCGCTCGGCGTGATCCGCATCATTCTGGAAAACGAGCTTCGGCCGCGTCTGGGGACGCTGATCACGTCCGGCGATCTTCTGTCCTTCTTCCATGACCGCTTGAAGGTTCAGCTTCGCGATTCCGGCGCGCGGCATGATCTGGTGGACGCCGTGCTCGCGGGCGGAACCGACGGCGCGGTGAAGGACGATCTCCTCGACATCTCGCGCCGCGTCGCCGAGCTCGGCCGCCTTCTGGAAACCGAAGATGGCCGCAACCTTCTGGCGGCTTACCGCCGGGCCGCCAATATCCTGGCCGCCGAAGAGAAGAAGGGAACGCGCGTCGCCGAAGCGGTCGATCCCGCGCTTCTGACGGAGGACGAGGAGCGGGCGCTGGTGGGCGCTGTGGACCGCGCGGAAGGTGAACTCGACACTGCGCTCTCGACCGAGAATTACGCGCAGGCGGCCGCCGCGCTGGCGCGTCTTCGCGGCCCTGCCGACGCCTTTTTCGACAAGGTTCTCGTGAATGCAGAGGATGAAGCCGTGCGGGCTAACCGCTTGGCTTTGCTCGCTCGCATTCGCGCGGCGACGCAGCGCGTCGCGGACTTCTCCAAGATCGCGGGCTGATCTTGGCGGTCTGGAGCGATAGCCGCCGGATCGGCGAGATCCAGTGGCTTCGGGCGATCGCCGCCATCATGGTGGTGATCGCTCATATCAAGATCGCGATAGACCTACGCTTCTACGGGCTGAGCTTCGCCGAGTTTCCGCTCAGCCCGTTTCCCTTCGTGGCCGGCGTCGACATCTTCTTCGTCATCTCCGGCTTCGTGATGGCCCATTCCTCGCGCAGCCTGCATGGCAAGGTGGGCGCCTGGAAGACCTTTCTCCTGCGCCGCCTGGCGCGCGTCGTGCCGCTCTACTGGCTGATGACGGTGCTGGTGATCGTGCTCCTGGACGTCATGCACGTGCCCGTTTGGGCCGATACGACGCTGACCCAGATCGTCGCGTCGTTCTTTTTCTTCCCCACCGCCAATCCTGACGGGGTTCCGCTGCCCGTCCTCGATATCGGCTGGAGCCTCAATTACGAGATGCTCTTCTACGCCGTCTTCGCGCTTTTCGTGGGTCTCAGGCAGCGTTGGGCCTTGAGCGGTGTGTTCCTGGTTCTGGCGCTGGGCGTGGCGGCCGGGCGTTGGTTTCCGCCCGCCAGCCTCGCGCTGCGCTTCTGGAGCGATCCGATCGTTCTGGAGTTTCTGCTTGGGATCGCGATCTATCTCGTCGTGTCGCGAGGATTTCGAATGCCGGACCCGGCCCGCTGGCTGGTAGGTCTTTGTGGCCTCGGCCTGTTCCTCGCCTATCCGCAAATCGACTTCACCTGGCGCTTCCTCCAATGGGGATGCCCGGCCGCGTTGATGGTTTTGGCCGCCGTGTCGGGCCGCCGCGAAACGCGCTCGAGTGTCGCCGAATGGGCAGGGAACGTATCCTATGCGGTTTATCTCTCGCATTTCTTTGTGATCCGAGCGCTTCTCTTCGCGCTGGAGCGTGGCGGCATTCGCCATGCCGGCGCGTGGCTCGTCGGGTTTCCGGTGGGCGTTGTCCTCGGAACGCTCGCCGCCTCCACCGTCCTTCATTACGCGTTCGAGCGTCCGGTTCTGCGCGGGATCAGGCGCCATGCTGACCGCGACCTTCTGACCGGCGTCGGCGCTCCGACCGGGCCTTGATCCCTGAATTTTCCTGTGGCGTCAGGCTGGGGCAAGGTGGGAATCGTTTTCTAAAGACTGGCGAGCGAACTGTTCGTCGAAGAGACGACCGCCGGATCGCAGCGATGATCGCTTCGACGGCGTCAAGGATCATATGCGGTTGCCTGTTCGGAACCGCGGTCGATCCCTGACGAGGAAGCGATTGGGTCTTGAGCCGAACGCTTTTTCAGGTGGTCGCTAAGTCATGAGAAAGCCTAGTTTTCTCATTTTATGACGAACGCTCATGATGAGTGATCTCCACCGCCTTCGGCCCGCCCGATTGGTTGTGGAAAACGGTTCCGGTTGGCGAAGGGGACGCGCCCCTTCAGGACTTGAGGGACAAGCGACGCATTCTCGGCGTCGTTTCGCGCACATTGTATCGCCCAATGCTGGCCTGCGGGCCTGCTGGGTGACGACGAGGGGACGAACCCGAATGCCTGACCTGAGCGCCGCTCACGCGGCTGCCCTGCGCTTGGTGACTGCAATTGCTTTCGGCGCGATTTTCTTGGGCGCGATGCCTGCCAGCGCCGACTGGAACAAACCGTGGAAAGATAGCGAGCGAGCGCTCGTGATCGACGCCTACGAGTTCAACCCCATCAACTGGAAGCAGATGACCAGCGACAAGCGCATCGCGGGGTTCATCAGCAAAGCCTCCGACGGTCTGCCGCCGGAATGGTCTTGCTCCAAGCTGTCGGGCGATTTGCTCAATCTCTGCAAGAACCGCTGGTGGAAATATTCCGTCACGCAGGAACTCTACATGACCCGCCGCGAGATGGCGAAGACGCTGGGTCTGAAGTGGGGAGCCTATCATCTCGGGCGTCCCGGCAATCCGCGCGAGCAGGCCGATCATTTCGTGGATTTCGCCCAGCCCGAGCCCGATGATCTGATCGCGCTCGACATTGAGGACAACACGTCGGATTGGATGTCGCTGGCCGACGCCGAAATCTTCGCGCAGCAGATCAAGATCAGGCTGGGCCGCTATCCCGTTCTCTACACGAACGGCAACACCGCCGATTACGTCGCCCGCAATAAGGCGCAATATCCGCTTCTGTCGCGACTGCCCCTCTGGTACGCGCGCTATCGCGACGACATCACGGGCGTGTTCCCGAAGGGGAACTGGGACAATTATGCGCTCTGGCAGTTTTCCTCGATGCACAATTGCGGATCGCGGTCCTGTCCGTATCGCGTGGCGGGCGCCAAGAACGATATCGACGTCAACGTTTCGCCGCTCACTGTCGCCGAACTCCAGAAGGCTTGGCCCTTCGACGGATTGGTCGGACAGGACCCTGCGCCGAGCGAGGACCCGGGTGCTTTGATCGCCTCGGTCTCGGAGGGCACGAAGCAGGCTGTAGCCACCGACGATGAGACGGAACTGGCGGCCAAGACCGACAATGCCGCCGTGCCGGGCACCTTTGCCGCCGCCTTCGGTCCGAGTGGGCGGGCGACGATCGATCCGCTGGCGCTTCTGACCGAGACCGCGCGTCAGGAACATGCGGGTAAACCGGCTTCTCCGGTGCTTTCGGCCTTGACCGACAGTCGCAAAGTCAATCCACCCATTCCGGGCGATCGGCCAGCTGCAACCGAGATCGTTTCGACGCAGCCGGGCAATATCGCCGATGCGGTGACGCAGCTGCGCGAGGAAATGCAGGCTGTCCGGGACATTCTTCAGGATACGGCGGAGCCGTCTCCCGCGCCGGAGCGGCGGTCGGACTTGCCTGATCATTTGAAGTCCCATCTGGCGACCCTTCTGGAGAAGGCCGCCGTGACGGTGAAACGGGTTCCCATGATCGGGCCTCAGCGGCCCGACAAACGCGCGGAGCTGAAGGACGGCCGCGACAGCTGGACGTCGCTGGCGTCTTTGACGCTCGCCGATCGCCGCGTCGTCAAGGCCTTCGATACGACGCGCTGACGGGTTTTCGCGCTTCGCGCCTGCAGTCCTTGTTTGTCATTCCCGCAACCGCCTTGCATCCGGCAAAGGCGGTTTTAATTTTTCTCGCAGATGGGTTCAAAGGGGGCGGGCGGGCCTGCGATGGCGCCGCTTGCACGGCCCTGTTACCAATCCCGGCGAGTTTCCTTGGCGCGGGATGCGCGATGTCATAGGTGTTGGGCCATGCGACAGACCAGACGGATCGATCTGAGGGACGACGGCGCGGGAGCGGCCGTTCTGATGTGCCTCCGCGAAGGCGGGCTTGCGGCGGTGCCGACCGAAACGGTCTATGGTCTGGCGGCGGACGCGGCCAATGGTGTGGCTGTGGCCTCGATCTTCGAGGCGAAGGGCCGGCCCCGCTTCAATCCTTTGATCTGCCATGTGTTCGATCTCGCCATGGCCGAAACCTATGCCGAGTTCGATCCGGTCTCGCGTCGCCTTGCCACACGGTTCTGGCCGGGTCCGCTGACCCTCGTTCTGCCAGCAAATAGCGAGTCTGGTCTGCATCCGCTGGTGATGGGCGGGCTCGACACGGTGGCCCTTCGCGCGCCGCAAGGGCCGCTGCGCATGGTCATCGATTCGCTCGGTCGCCCGATCGCGGCCCCCAGCGCCAACCGCTCAGGCTGCGTTAGCCCGACCAGCGCCGAGCATGTCCTGAAGACGCTCGACGGCCGAATCGATCTCGTCGCCGATGGCGGCGCCTGCGAACAGGGGCTCGAATCCACGATCATCCGCGTGATGGCGGATCACATCCTGCTCCTGCGGCCGGGAACGCTGACGGCCGAGCGCATCGAGGAGGAGGCGGGTCTGCCCGTTCGCCGCCGCGAGGAGGGCGACGCCATTTCCGCGCCGGGCCAGCTCCTGTCGCACTACGCTCCGAACGGGCGCGTGCGCCTCGAAGCGACGGCGCCGGAGCCCGGTGAATATTGGATCGGCTTCGGCCCCGATCGTCCGGACGATCTGACGCGGGCAGGGGGCGTCTTCAACCTGAGCGAAGCAGGCGACTTGAAAGAGGCTGCGAGCCGGCTGTTCGCCGCGCTCTCGGCTTTCGACGCGCCGGATATCGAGGCCATCGCTGTCGCCCCGATCCCCGACGAGGGGTTGGGCGAGGCGATCAACGACCGGCTCCGTAGGGCCGCCGCCGAGCGCTGACCTATCGACGTTAACCTTGATCGAGGCTAGCGTCTGATCATGGACACGATCGATTCTTCGCCCCTTTCCGACACGCTTCTCAGCCAGTTCGCCGCCCTGCTTCCGGCCGGGCGCGCCCTGACAGAGGCCAGCGACATCGCGCCCTTCGTGCAGGAAGAACGCGACAAGTTCAAAGGCCGGACGCGCCTGGTCCTTCGCCCGTCCACGGTGGAGGAAGTCTCGGCCATCCTGCGTCTGGCTTCACAGACGCGCACGCCCGTCGTTCCGCAGGGCGGCAATACCGGGCTGGTCGGTGGGCAAGTGCCGCGTTCCGACGCCGAGATCGTTCTGTCGCTGTCGCGGATGGACCGTATCAGAGAGATCGACCCCCTCGGCCGGACGATGACGGTGGATGCCGGGGTCGTCCTGAAGCGGGCGCAGGAAGCAGCCGATGATGCGGGCTTCCTTTTCCCATTGTCCCTCGGGTCCGAAGGCTCGTGCCAGATCGGCGGCAATCTGGCATCGAATGCGGGGGGAACCGCTGTTCTGGCCTATGGGAACACGCGCGACCTCTGCCTCGGCGTCGAGGCCGTGCTTCCGTCGGGCGAGATATTTCACGGGTTGCGGCGTCTCAAGAAGGACAATCGCGGCTACGATCTTCGACATCTCCTGATCGGATCGGAAGGCACGCTCGGGATCATCACCGGCGCGGTGCTCAAGCTCTTTCCCAAGCCCGCCGGCCGCGAGGTCGCCTATGTCGGTCTCGCCAGCCCGCAACAGGCGCTGAACCTTCTGGCAAGGGCCGAGTCGCTGGCTGGCGGGCGTCTCACGGCCTTTGAGCTCATGCCGCGAATCGGTCTGGAGTTCACAGTTCGCCATACGCAGGGCGCGCGCGATCCCATGGCTGAACCCCATGCCTGGTATGTGCTGATCGAGATTTCCTCGCCGCAATCGGGAGAGGACGCGCGCGCGGTGCTGGAGTCCATCTTGGAGGTCGCCTTCGAAGCAGGCGAGATCGAAGACGCCGCCATTGCACAGTCCCTCGCCGAGGCTGCGTCCTTCTGGCGCATGCGCGAAGAAATGAGCTGGGCACAGAAGCCGGAGGGCGGGTCGATCAAGCACGACGTGTCCGTGCCCGTCGCTCTGGTGCCCGAATTTCTGGATCGTGCAAACGCGCTGGTGCTGGAGGCCATACCGGGCGCGCGCATCGTGTCGTTCGGCCATCTGGGCGACGGCAATATCCATTACAACATCTCTCAGCCCGTTGGCGCCGACAAGGAAGCCTTCCTGGCTCGCTGGACCGAGATCAACACGCTGGTGCACGGCGTCGTGGCCGAACTCGGCGGCAGTTTCTCGGCTGAGCACGGCATTGGCCAGCTCAAGCGCGAGGAACTCGCGCGCACCAAGGACGCGGTCGAACTGGGGCTGATGCGCGGTATCAAAGGGCTTTTCGATCCTTTCGGGATTATGAACCCGGGCAAGCTCCTTTAAAGTTTTATTTGAAGTTACGGTTTGAAAACCTTGGCGAAGGTCAGGAACACTTAACCGCATTTGTTAGGTGAGGCGAAACAAGCGTCGGATAGTCTCCAAGCATCGAAAGCCGGGATACATCGGCTAATCAGGAAGTATCTCTCAATAGGGAGCTTCCGGCAGAGAGACGGAAGGCGCGATCATGAGCCTGGTTACCAATCCGACGTCGTTGAAGCCCGAGTGGGCCCGTATGCCGATCCGCGTGGATCCCGCGCATGCCGACCGCAAGCAAGTTTTCGAAGTGCAGGACGGGGAGGAGACCGTCACCTACCGCGTGGATCATCGGGGCGCAGTGGTCCATCGCCGGCTGGAGATGTCAGGCATTCCGGTCGCCATCGCTCTGGCGCCGCGCTCCTTCAAGGGCATCGCCGCCCGCGCGATGGAAGACAGCAACGGCGAAGTGACCGTTACCCTTGAGATGCATCATGAGAATCCGAAGCTGTCGGTTCCGCTTCTGGTGGCCTGCGATCTGTTCGACGTGGCCGCCGACTGGCGCAGCTGGTCGGAGCTGTTCGATCTGCCCATGCTGATGGTCGAGTCGGATGGCCGCGTGACGGCTCTCGAGGAGACCTTCGGCAAGCTGCGCACGAGCGAACCCGCCTCGCGTCGCCGCTCCAGCCATCGCGGACGCCGCCCGCGCTTCCTGGCACGTCGCAAGCCCGGCGGCCTCGGGATGCGCATGATGCTGGAAGGCGAAGAGATCATCGCCCGCAACTAAAGGCGTCAGACGGGTTTGGGGAACGACAGGACCCAGAGGCTGGAAAACACCAGCCCGAGGAAGATGATCCACCCGAACAGTCCGTTCGATTTGAACAAGCGCAGGCACTGATCGACATCGTCGATATCGAGGCGCTGTATCTGCCAAGCCATGTGGACCGCGCCCATCGCCAGTGCGGCATAGGCTGGCCAAGCCGGCCCGGACGCGTCTGTTCCCGTCGCGACGAAGGCGAGCGTGAAGCAGAGGATCGTTCCGCCGTAGAGAAGGGTGAGGGCTCGTTTGGTGTGGTGCCCGAACAGCCGCGCGGTGGAGCGTACGCCAACCAGCGCATCGTCCTCGCGGTCTTGGTGCGCGTAGATCGTGTCGTAGCCGATCGTCCAGAAGACCGAGCCCACATAAAGGAGAATCGGCGCCAGCCCGAGCGTGCCCCAGAAGGCGGCCCAGCCCATTAGCGCGCCCCATGAAAAGCACAGCCCGAGGCCGAGCTGCGGCCAGTCCGTGACCCGCTTCAGGAACGGGTAGGTCGCGACGATCAGAAGCGAGGCAATACCCAGTCCTATTGCGAACGTGTTGAACTGGATCAGCACCAGCAAACCGATCAAGGCTTGCGCGACCAAGAAAAGCTTGGCCTGGCGGCTCGTCACGCGGCCCGAGGGGAGCGGGCGGGAGCGAGTCCGCGCGACTTTCATGTCGATGTCGCGATCCACCAGATCATTGTAGGTGCAGCCCGCGCCGCGCATGGCGATCGCCCCGATCAGGAACAGCGCGAGATGGCGCAGGTCCGGCAGGCCCGTATGTACGGCCGAAGGCGCGGCCCATTGCGGTGCCAGCGCCGCCGACCAAAGACAGGGCCACAGCAGCAATTGCCAGCCGATCGGCCGGTCCCAGCGCGCGAGCTGCGCATAGGGCCAGAGCGCTCGGGGAAGGACGCGGTAGACGAAATTGTCGGACGGTGCGTCCGAAACGCGGTCTGCCGAACCGTTGGGTGATGCGTCGGGTCTTTGCATAGAGCGGAGAAGCCCCGCAGCGCGCCCGTCGTCAAGCCCTTTGGGCTTGCGTCTCAGGCTTGACCCTGCCTATCCCGGCCCCGTAATCGAGCCCTCACGGATGCGGCCTCGGCCGCCGGCACGATAGGGCCCTGCGGAGGCGAGAATGACCATGGATGTTCTTCTGATCGGTTCGGGCGGTCGCGAGCACGCGCTGGCCTGGAAACTGGCCCGCTCGCCGGATCTCGGCAAGCTCTTCGCCGCGCCCGGCAATCCGGGGATCGCCGCTGTCGCCGAATGCGTCGCGCTCGACCCCACCGATCATGATGCCGTGATCGCTTTCTGCCGCGAGAAAGGCATCGGCTTCGTGGTCGTCGGCCCCGAAGTGCCTCTCGTCGCCGGCCTTGCCGATGCCCTGACTGATGCCTCGATCCCTGTCTTCGGCCCGAGCGCGGCCGCCGCGCGTCTGGAAGGGTCCAAGGGCTTCACCAAGGATCTCTGCACGCTCCAAAACATTCCCACCGCGCGCTACCAGCGTTTCACCGAGTCGGATGCCGCGAAGGATTATATCCAGCGCGAGGGCGCTCCGATCGTCGTGAAGGCGGACGGACTCGCGGCCGGCAAGGGCGTGACGGTGGCGGCGACGATCGAAGAGGCTCTGGCCGCGATCGACGATTGCTTCGCCGGCGCTCTGGCCGGCGCGGGGATCGAGGTCGTGGTTGAGGAGTGCATGGAAGGGCCGGAAGCCTCGCTCTTCTGCCTCTGCGATGGTGAGCGGGCGATTCTGTTTGGAACCGCCGAAGACCACAAGCGCGCTTATGACGGCGACAAGGGACCGAACACCGGCGGCATGGGCGCTTATTCGCCCTCCTATCTCATGACGCCCGAGATGACCGAACGCGCCATGGCCGAGATCGTGCGCCCGACGCTGGCGGGAATGCGCGCGCAGGGCGCGCCCTTCCGGGGCGTTCTCTATGCCGGGCTGATGCTGACGAAGGACGGTCCGAAGCTCATCGAATACAATGTGCGCTTCGGCGACCCGGAGTGTCAGGTCTTGATGATGCGTCTGGAAAGCGACCTCCTGCCGGTTCTCTTCGCGGCGGCGACGGGCTCCCTCGACGGCGTGTCGCTCGACTGGTCAGACGAGCCGGCGGTGACGGTGGTTCTAGCCTCCAAGGGCTATCCCGGCGCTTACGAGAAGAACACGCCGATCCGTTCGCTCCCCGATGTCGGCGAAGGGGAAATGATCTTCCATGCGGGAACCAGCCTGATCCACGGCGAGTTGGTCGCCAACGGCGGCCGCGTCCTCAACGTGACGGCGCGCGCGGCCGATGTGGCTCAGGCCGTCGAAAAGGCCTACGCTCTGGTGGATGGCGTTGAATGGAGCGAAGGCTTCTGCCGCCGCGACATCGCGCATCGCGCGCGACACTGACAAAGGCTTGATGGCCGTTTTCGTCACGGAGGCTTGGTGATCGTCTGTTTGACGATTACGTAAGATGCAGCCATGGTGAAGCGGAGTGCTTCAGGCGAGGGAGGAAGCTTATGTCGTTCCGCAAGGACCGTTTGACCCGGCCGATTTTCCGTTGGGCCAAGACGGCCCTGCCGGCCATTTCCGAGACCGAGGAAAAGGCGATCGGCGCGGGCACCGTCTGGTGGGACGGCGAGCTTTTCAGCGGCGCGCCGGAATGGGACAAGCTCCTGGCCATGGCGCCCGCGCGTCTGTCGGACGAAGAGCAGGCCTTCATGGACGGGCCGGTGGTGGAGCTTTGCTCCATGCTGGACGATTGGCAGATTACCTGGAAGGACCGCGACCTGTCTCCGGAGGTCTGGGATTTTCTCAAATCCCGCAAGTTCTTCGGAATGGTCATCCCCAAGCAATATGGCGGCTTGGGCTTCTCCAACACGGCGCATTCGGAAGTGGTGCGCAAAGTGTCCTCCGCCAGCGTCGCGGCGGGCGTCACGGTCATGGTCCCCAATTCGCTCGGGCCGGGCGAGTTGATGCTCCATTTCGGCACGCAGGCGCAGCGCGACCACTGGCTGCCGCGTCTGGCCGACGGGCGAGAGATCCCGTGCTTTGGCCTGACCTCGGCGGATGCGGGTTCGGACGCGGCCGCGATGAAGGATCACGGCATCGTCACCTATGGCGAGCATGAGGGCCAGCGGGTGCTCGGCATCAAGCTGAACTTCGACAAGCGCTATATCACGCTGGCCCCGGTCGCGACCGTGATGGGCCTCGCCTTCAAACTCTTCGATCCCGAGAATCATCTGGGCCGTGGCGAGAGCCTCGGCATCACGGTCGCGCTGCTGCCGACCTCGACGCCCGGCGTGCGCCATGGCGACCGACACATTCCCCAGTTCACCTTCTTCCAGAACGGACCGATTTCGGGCCGCGACGTCTTCATCCCGCTGGACTGGGTTCTGGGCGGGCCGGAACGGATCGGCGAGGGCTGGACCATGCTGATGACGGCGCTGGCCGCCGGTCGCAGCATTTCGCTTCCCTCGCAGGCCGCCGCCGCCGCTGCGATGACCGCGCGGCTGACCGGCGCCTATGCCCGCGTTCGCTCGCAGTTCAACCTGCCGATCGGCCTGTTCGAGGGCATTCAGGAGCCACTGGCGGAACTCGCCGCCAATGCCTACCAGATCGACGCGGCGCGCCGGCTGACGGTCGCGGCACTTGATGAGGGGCATCGACCCTCCGTCATTTCCGCGATCATGAAATACAATGCCACCGAACTGATGCGCCGTTCTGTCGAGAAGGCGATGGACGTTCATGGCGGCAAGGGCATCATCGACGGCCCGTCCAACATGCTGGGTGGACAGCACAAGTCGGTTCCGATCGGCATCACGGTCGAAGGCGCGAACATCCTCACGCGCAATCTGATGATCTTCGGGCAGGGCGCCATTCGCGCTCATCCCTTCATGCTGTCCGAGATGCGCGCGCTCTCCAACCCCGATCGCGAAAAAGGGCTGGAGGAGTTCGACCGCGCCTTCTGGGGCCATGTGGGGCACTCGCTGGCCAATGCCGCGCGCACGGCGCTGTTCGGCTGGACGGGCGGGCTCGCCGCGCCCGCGCCGCGCGGTTCGGCCTTCCTCAGCCATTGGCGGCAGCTGTCGCGCTACAGCGCCGCCTTCTCGATGCTGGCCGATTTCGCCTTGCTGACCCTTGGCGGCGCGCTCAAGCGGCGCGAGATGATCTCGGCGCGGCTCGGCGATATCCTGTCGGAGCTTTATCTGCTTGGCGCGACGCTCAAGCGCTTCGAAACCGATGGCCGCCCGGAAGCCGATCGTCCGATCGTCGAATATCTCATGCAGCGCGGCTATAACCGCATGGGGCTCGCCTTCAGCGGCGTCTTCGTCAACCTGCCGAGCCGCTGGGCGGCGGTGGCCGCAAGGCTCTTGTCCTTCCCGCTGGGCGTGCCGCTACGCCCGCCGGCCGACGAGCTGGTGCGCGAAGTCGCCGACATCCTCATGCGGCCCTCGTCGCAGCGCGACCGGATCTGCCCCGATCTGTATCTGGGCGAAGGGCAGCCCGATCATCCCGTCGCTGTTCTGGAGCGGGCGTTCCGGCTGGTGATCGAAGCCGCGCCGATCGACAAGCGCCTGCGCGAGGCCAAGATCCGCGATGGAGCGGCCGCGCGCGAAGCCGGGCTCTTGTCGGACGAGGAGTGGGCGCTGTTCCAGGAGCGGGACGAGGCCGTCGCGCGCGTCGTGGCGGTGGATGCTTTCGCGATGGAAGACGTTTCGCCCATCGCGAGCCAGCACCGCAAGCCGCCCGAGGCGCAAGCCGACGAGTTGCGCGCGGAGGCCGCTGAATGACGCGAGCGGTTTATCTCGTCGATGGCGCGCGCACGCCTTTCATCAAGGCGCGCGGCAAGCCGGGACCTTTCACGCCGGTCGATCTGGCTGTCCAATGCGGACGGCCTCTCCTGATGCGGCAGCGGTTCGACCCGGCTCTGATCGATCTCGTGGTGCTCGGCTGCGTCAATGTTGTCGCGGAGGAAATGAACCCGGCGCGGGTCGCGGCGCTGCGTCTCGGCCTTCCCGAAGCGGTGCCGGCCTATACGGTTCAGATCAATTGCGGCTCGGGCATGTTGTCGATCGACGAGGCGTTCCGCGCGATCGAATCGGGGCGCTCGCAGATCGCGCTGGCCGGTGGCGCGGAAGCCCTCAGCCATTCGCCGCTCGTGCTCCGGCGAGGCGCGGTGGATTGGTTCGCGCGTTTGAACGCCGCGCGTTCGACGGGTGCGAAGCTTCAGGTGCTGGGTGGTCTCCGGCCGGATTTCCTGAAGCCCGTCATCGGGCTGGAGCGTGGGCTGACCGATCCGATCAGCTCTCTCAATATGGGCCAGACGGCCGAAAAGGTCGGTCATCTGTTTGGTGTGACTCGGCGCGAGGCGGATGAATATGCCGCTGAAAGCCACCGTCGCTTGGCGCGGGCGCAGAGCGAGGGGTTGCTGAAGGACGAACTCGTTCCGGCTTTTGCGAGGGATGGTCGCGTCTACGACCATGACGATGGTGTGCGTGTGGATTCCACCGCCAAAGCGCTGGGAAATCTAAAGCCGGTCTTCGAGCGGCCCTATGGCAAGGTCACGGCCGGCAACAGTTCGCAGATCACGGACGGCGCGAGCTGGACGCTTCTCGCCTCGGAAGAGGCGGTTCGCGAGCATGGATTGACCCCTCTCGCGCGCATCGTGGACGCGCACTGGTCTGGACTCGATCCCTCGATCATGGGGCTTGGTCCGGCTGTCTCCATGGCAGCGCTTCTGAAAAAGCGCAGTCTCACCTTGGGCGAGATCGATCTTTTCGAGATCAACGAAGCCTTTGCGGCGCAGGTTCTGGGCTGTCTTCGCGCCTTCGAGGACGGCGAGGTCAGCCGGAAGGCGCTGGGCTTCGATGGGCCGGTCGGCACGATCGCGCGCGACAAGCTCAATATCGACGGCGGGGCCATCGCGCTCGGCCATCCCGTCGGCACGAGCGGCAATCGGATCACGCTGCATCTGGCGCGCGCCATGCGCCGGCGCGGCGCAAAGCTTGGGCTGGCCTCGCAATGCGTGGGCGGCGGCCTGGGCGGCGCCATGCTGCTCGAAGCGGCCTGACCGGCCAAGACCCGCACCTGACCGGAGGGAGCCGATCATGGATCTGATGCTGACCGCACTGAAAGACCGCGAACTGGAACTCTCAGTCGCGCGGAACGCCGAGCCTGATGGCAATTGGCGCATGGCACGCGACGATGAGAATATCGTCTGGCTGGTGCTCGACAAGCCGGGCAAGACCGTCAACACGATTGACCGGAGCGTTCTCGAAGAACTCGACGTCCATCTGGCGGCGCTGGAGGCGGATCGCCCGCGCGGGCTGGTTCTGCGCTCCGCCAAGCAGGCGGGCTTTGCGGCGGGGGCCGACATCAACGGTTTCGTCGGCGCGTCTCAAGCCGATGTTCGCACCATGCTGGAGGAGGGGCACCGTGTCCTCGACCGGCTGGCGGCCTTGCCTTGCGTGAGCGTCGCAGTTCTGCATGGCCATTGTCTCGGCGGCGGGCTCGAACTCGCGCTGGCCTGCCGAATGCGCATTGCCGTTCCCAACACGTCGCTCGGCTTTCCCGAGATCATGCTGGGCCTGCATCCCGGGCTCGGCGGGACGTTCCGCTCGATCCAACTGGCCGATCCGCTGGCAGCCATGGGCCTCATGCTGACGGGAAAGTCCATTCCGGCGCGCAAGGCTAAGTCGATCGGCCTCGTGGATGCCGTCGTGGAAGAGCGCCATATCGCGAACGTCGCCCATGCCGCGATCTTCGGTGATCTGGTGCGCCCCGATGCGCGGCTTCGCTCCAAGGCCTTCGCTCTCAAGCCCGCGCGCAGTTTCGCCGCCCGGCAGATGCGTGCCAAAGCGCGGGAGAAGGCGAGCCCCGAGACCTATCCCGCGCCGTTCCAACTGATCGATCTCTGGGAGCGCCATGGCGGTCAGCCAGAGCGGATGCGCGACGCCGAGCTTGAAAGCTTTGCAGCCCTTGTCGAGAGCCCGACGGCGCAGAGCCTCGTACGCGTGTTTTTCCTGCGCGAGGCCATGCGCGGGCTCCGCTCGGGCAAGAGCGACATCAAGCGCGTTCATGTGATCGGCGCCGGTGCCATGGGGGGCGACATCGCCGCTTGGGCCGCGAAGGAAGGCTTCCTCGTCTCCCTTCAGGACATCGCGCTGGAGCCCATCGGCCGCGCCATGAAGGCGGCTTCGAAAATGCTGGAAGCTGTGCTCAAGGACCCGTTGAAGGTTCGCGATGCGCTGGATCGTTTGATGCCGGACCCTGACGGGGCCGGGCTCGCTTCCGCCGATCTCGTGATTGAGGCGGCGCCCGAGAAGCTGGATCTGAAGCGGCGCATTCTGCAGGATGCCGAAAGCTGCATGAAGCCGGGCGCGATTCTCGCCAGCAACACCTCCGCCTTGCCGCTGCCCGATCTCGCCTCGGCTTTGGTCGATCCCTCGCGCTTTGTCGGCATCCACTTCTTCAATCCGGTGTCGCGGATGCAATTGGTGGAAATCGTCCGCCATGATGCCGCGTCGGACGAGACTTTGCGGCGCGCGATCAATTTCGTTGTCGAGCTGTCGCGTCTCCCCGCGCCGGTTCAGCCGACCGCCGGCTTCCTCGTGAACCGTGCGCTCACCCCCTATATGGCCGAGGCGCTCAAGCTCGTGGACGAGGGCGTTCCGAAGGAACGGATCGACGCGGCCGCCGAAGCCTTCGGAATGCCGATGGGGCCTGTGGAACTCGCCGATCAGGTCGGCCTCGACATCGCCGTCGAAGTCGCCGAGACACTGCGCGAGCGCATCGCCATGCCGCTGCCCGAAACTCCGACTTGGATCAAGGACATGGTTCAGGACGGGCGTCTCGGCCGCAAGAGCGGGCGCGGGCTTTATGAGTATGACGAGACCGGCAGGCCGAAGAAGATCGCGCTCGAAGCGCTACCGGACGGATCGAAGGCCGATGCCGATCTCACCGACCGCCTGATCCTGCCGATGCTGAATACGCTGGTCGCCTGCCTGCGGGAGGGCGTGGTGGATAGCGAGGAGATCGCTGATGGTGCCATGGTATTTGGAACTGGTTTCGCGCCCTTCCGAGGCGGTCCGCTGCGCTATGCTCGCCAGCGCGGCGTCAATGAAATCATTGCTCGGCTTCGCGATCTTGAGGCGCGGCATGGCGAGCGTTTCCGGCCTGACATGGGCTGGGAGGACCTGCGCTAGCAATCCAGGCGACGCCCCAGCCTATCGAGTCGGGGCGGTGCCGGATATCTATCAGCCCTGAATACAGACGTAATCCTGATGACCCAGGCCGTCGCAGCCCAACACCATACGATCGCCCGGCGCGAGAAAGCGGGGCGGGTCGTGCGACAGGCCGACGCCGGCGGGCGTTCCCGTCATGATGACGTCGCCGGGCTCCAGACGCAGAAAGCGCGAGATATAGGAGATCAGGTAGGGCACCTTGAAGATCATCCGGTTGGTCTCGCCCTCCTGCATCCGTTCGCCGTTCACGTCCAGCCAGAGATGGAGGTCGTGATATTCGGGCAATTCGTCGGGCGTGACGAGCCACGGGCCGATCGGCGCGAACGTATCGTGCGACTTGCCCTTGAACCATTGGCCGCCGCGCTGAAGCTGGAAGTTGCGCTCGGTCAGGTCGTTGGAAAGGGTGAAACCGGCCACATGCTGCATCGCCGCTTCGACGCTGACATACTTTGCCGTGCGGCCGATCACGACGGCCAGTTCCACGCCCCAGTCGGTGCGGGTCGAAAGGCGCGGAATCTCGATCGGGTCGTTCGGGCCGCTGACGGCGGTCGCCGCCTTCATGAAGAGCGTCGGCTCGGGATTGACCTTGAAGCCCGCGAGCCGGGCGCTTTCGTGAAAGTTCGGCCCGACGCCGATGATCTTGCGGACCTCGCTGACGGGCGGGCCGAGCCGCACATCCGCCGGCGCTTCCGGCAACGCGGACAAATCCGTTGCGGCCAGCTTTTCGAGATGCGCGGGGTCGATGAAACTGTCCCGCCAATCCTCCACGAGCGTGGAGAGATCACGGATGCGACCCTCTCCATCCAAAGCCCCTGGCTTCTCGACACCTCTCGCGCCGAACCGGACCAGCCGCATTCGCTCCACTCCTACGCTGCCACGCAGCGGGAAATGGAACAGACATTTGGTTCTTCCAACCTTTTGTTTTGACATTTACGTTCGAGTTGAAAGAGGGCCTGGATAGCCAGCGTCCTGACTGCCGCGCTCGGGAGGAGCCTATGACCTATCAGCCGCCGATCGAGGAGATCGAGTTCACGCTTCGCCATGTGGTCGGCTTGGATCGCGACATGGCCGAAGGCAGGGCCGGCGACCTGTCGGACGACCTGCTGACGGCCATCCTTGCGGAAGCAGGGCGATTTGCGAGTGATGAAATCGCGCCGCTCGCCGCAGGGGGAGACAAGGAGGGCGCGCGATTCTCGGACGGCCGAGTCACCATGCCGAAGGGCTGGACTGCCCTCTACAAGGCTTGGCGGGAGGCCGGTTGGAACGGCTTGGCCGCGCCCGCCGAGCATGGCGGGCAGAACCTGCCCGTTTCACTCTCCGTCGCCATCGCGGAATTGTGGAACGGCGCGTCCATGGCCTTCGGCATCGGCCCGACGCTGACGATGGGCGCGGTCGAGGCGCTGGAAGCGCATGGCTCCGACCATCTGAAAACCCTGTATCTGCCCAAACTCGTGTCCGGCGAATGGATGGGCACGATGAACCTCACCGAGCCGCAGGCGGGCTCCGACCTTTCCACGCTGCGCACGCTGGCCGAGCGGCAAGGGGACGGCACTTACCGCATCTTCGGCCAGAAGATCTACATCACCTATGGCGAGCACGATCTGACGGAGAACATCGTCCATCTTGTGCTCGCGCGCCTGCCGGACGCGCCGGAGGGTGTGAAGGGCATTTCGCTGTTCCTGGTGCCCAAGTTCCTGCCCGACGAAGCCGGAAACCCAGGGCCTCGGAACGACGCCTTCTGCCATGCGATCGAGCACAAGCTCGGCATCCATGCCTCGCCGACCTGCACGATGATCTTCGGCGATGGGCGCGGCGAAAGCGGAGAGGCCGGCGCGGTCGGCTGGCTGGTGGGCGAGGAGAACAAGGGCCTTGCGTGCATGTTCACGATGATGAACTCGGCGCGTCTCATGGTCGGCATCCAGGGCCTCGGCGTGGCGGAAGCCGCCTATGGCAAGGCGCTGGCCTATGCCCGCGAACGGCGGCAGGGACGGGCCAATCTTCTGGCCAAGGACCGGGCCGAGCCGGTCTCGCGCGACATGGTACCCATTATCGAGCATCCCGACGTCGCGCGGATGCTTCTGCGCATGAAGGCACTCGTCACCTCTGCCCGCGCGATTGCCTATTGCTGCGGCCACGCGATCGATCGTGAACGGCATGCGCAAACCGAAGAAGAGGCGCGCTTCTGGCGTGAGCGCGCCAATCTGCTGACGCCTCTCGCCAAGTCGTTCCCGACGGATGTCGGCGTGGATGTCGCATCGCTCGGCGTTCAAATCCATGGCGGCATGGGCTATGTCGAAGAGACGGGCGCTGCGCGCCTGCTGCGTGATGCGCGCATCGCGCCGATCTACGAGGGCACCAACGGCATCCAAGCCATTGATTTGGTGACTCGCAAGCTTCCGCAGTCCGGCTCGCAATCGGTTCGCGCCTATCTCGCCGAGCTGCGTGAAGTGGCGGACCGCGCGAGCGAGCGCAACGAGACCGGTTTCGGTGCGCTCGCGCGGCGATTGAACGAGGCGCTGGGCGATCTGACGGAGACGACCGACCAGCTTCTCCAATGGCTGAACGAGGGACGGATGGGCGATGCCTTAGCCGTCGCGACACCCTATCAGCGCCTCTTCGCCCTGACGGCGGGCAACGTCTATCTCGCCAAAGCCGCCCTTGCGGATGAGGCCGGCAGCGCTCGGCTCGCCTTGGCCGTCTTCATGGCCGACAGTCTTTTGACCGAGACCAGTGGTTTGAAGCGTGAGATTCTGCAAGGCGGCGAGAGCCTTTCGGCGGCGCGGGAGGCGCTCCAGTGAGCCATATCGATCGCACCGTTGCGGAGGGTGTTCTTACCCTCCGTATGAGCCGCCCCGAAAAGAAGAACGCGCTGAACCGCGCCATGTATCAGGCCTTGGCGGAGGGCGTGGAAACTGCGCAAGCCGACGAGGCCGTGCGCTGCGTTCTTCTACTGGGCAGTGAGGGTTGTTTTTCGTCGGGCAATGATCTCACCGACTTCGCCGATTTCGATGAGGCAGCGGGGCTCTCGGAGGTTCAGCGTTTTCTCCGGGCGCTGGTGCGCCTAGAGAAACCACTGATCGCCGGGGTCGATGGGTTGGCGGTGGGTATAGGAACCACCGTGCTCTTCCACTGCGATCTCGCCTATGCCACGCCGCGTTCGAGCTTCCGCACGCCCTTCCTCGATCTCGGCCTCGTGCCGGAAGCCGGCTCCAGCCTTCTGGCGCCCCGAACCATGGGATATCAGCGCGCCTTTTCCCTACTCGTGATGGGCGATCCGCTTTCGGCGGAAGCCGCAGTCGAGGCGGGACTGATCCTCGCCGTCAGCGATCATGCCGAAGAGGAGGTGAGGCAGGCCGCCGGGAGGCTGGCCGCGAAGCCACCCGAAGCGCTGAGGCTCGCGCGTCGGCTCATGCGCGGCGACACGGCGCCTCTGGCGGAGCGGGTGGACGCCGAATCCGCCGCCTTCGCCGAACGGCTCACCTCAGCCGAGGCTCGGGCCGCCTTTGCCGCCTTCTTCGGACGAAGAGTCCGTTGAATCAGCGGCTTGTGCCAAAGACTTCGCGCTCTTGCGAAACTTGAGGATGGTCGTGGCCGTGAACAGGAGAAACACGGCCGCGATCGCCGCGTAGGCCCAGGGGCTGCCATGGAGATAGGTGTCGATCCGGTCACCCAGGATATACGCGCCGAACCCATAGGCGCCGGACCACAGCGCCGCGCCCAGTGCATTGAAGAGCAGAAACTCCCACCAGGGAAAGCGAAGCGTTCCCGACACGAAGCCTGCGAGTTGGCGCAGAATGAGGATGAAGCGCGCGATCAGCACGATCGGCGGGCCGACTTTCTGGAACCGCGCCTCGACCATCTGGAACTTTTCGGGCGTGATGCCGAAACGCGATCCATAGCGGGCGACGAAGCGCCGGCCGAAACGATGGCCGATATAATAACCGAGATTGTCGCCCATCGTGCCGCCGAACCATGCGGCCCCGACAACGCCCCAGACATTCAGCTCGCCATGCCCGGCCATGATGCCGGCCGCGATCAGGATGCTTTCGCCGGGAAATGGCAGCCCTGTCGATTCCAGAAAGATGGAAATGAAGACAGCCACATAGCCGTAAGTCTGAAGAAGATTGTTGAGCGTTTCCAGCATGGAGCGCTAAGCCTTTTGGAGGCGAAATGGAAGCTCAGCGTTCGAACAGCGCCACGGCTTCGACATGGTGAGACCAGAGAAACTGGTCGATCGGCGTAACGGATAGGAGCTTGTACCCGCCCTCGACCAGAATCGCCGCATCACGCGCCAAGCTGGCCGGGTTGCAGGACACGGCTGCGACGCGCTTCACCGTGGACTTGGCGAGTTCGCGGCACTGCGCCTCGGCCCCCGCACGGGGCGGATCGAAGAGCACGCCATCGAAGCGATTCAGTTCCTTCGTGGTCATTGGGCGACGAAACAGATCGCGACGCTCCGTCGTCACCGGCTTCAAGCCGGGAATGCCGCGTCTGGCGTGGTCGAGCGCGGCGAGGGCGGGACTGTCGAACTCCACGCCATGGACTTGGTGACGCCGCGCCAGACGCAGTGTGAACGTGCCGATGCCGCAGAAGAGATCGGCCACCTGTTTGGCCTTGCCGAAATGCGGAAGCGCGATCTCGGCCATCGCACCTTCGGCGCTCGCCACGGCCTGAAGAAAGGCACCGGGCGGAAGCGGAACACCGATTCCATCCACATCGATGCGCGGCGCCTGCGGCTCGACGATGGTTTCCCCATCGATCGCCAAGCGCGCGACGCCCGGCGCGAGCGCAAGGCCCAGAATCCTTTGACGGAGCTTGTCGTCCAGACGCGCCGCGTCGGAAACGGCAATGTCCAGCCCGGCCGCCGTATGGGTCACCACCATGCGAAGCTCGCGCTTGCGGTCGATCATCGCGACGGCGAGCTTCTCGAAAAAGTCGAGCCGGCTTGCGATCTCGGGTACGGTCACGAGACAGGTCGAAATGGGCGCGATGCGATGGCTCAGCGCTTCATGAAAGCCGAACAGAACCCGGCTATCGACGCGAAGCGCCGAGAACACGGCGCGCCGGCGCGAATGCGGCGCGCAGGGCACCAGATCGGCGACTTCGGGCTCTAGACCGACGCGCCGGAAGGCCTCGACTACCGTCTCGCGCTTGAAGGCGCGGTAGGCCGCCTCGCTCATATGCTGAAGCTCGCAGCCGCCGCAGCGGCCGAAATGCGGGCAGGGCGCTTCCACCCGCTCGGGCGACGCGGTCTCGACCTGTAGGAGTCGACCGCGCTCGCCCTGCCGTTCGATTTCTACGGTCTCCCCCGGCAGCGTGAAGGGCACGAAAACGGCCGCGCCGCCGACATGGGCGATGCCATCGCCCTTCTGTCCCAGCGTTTCGATGGTCAGCCGTTCGGTCATGCCTTGTGTCCTATCACGAGATATTCGCGGTTGCCGTCGCCCCCTTCGATGGGCGAGGCGATGGGCGGCTCGGCGATCCAGCCCTGTTCCTGCGCCAGCCACAGCGCCATATCCTTGGCGATCCGCTCGCCCAGCGCGCTGTCGCGCAGGAGGCCATTCTTGCCGATCGCGTCCCGGCCCGCTTCGAATTGCGGTTTGACGAGAAAGACGCCATCCGCGCCAGAGCGCGCCAGACGCAGCGCGGGCGGCAGCGCGAGCGTCATCGAAATGAACGAGACATCGCAGACCACGAGATCGACAGTGCGCCCCTGCAGATGCTCCGCTTCAAGGTCCCGCGCGTTCAACCCTTCGAGAAGCGTCACGCGAGGATCGTTCCGAAGGCTCGGATGGAGCTGATCGTGTCCGACATCCACGGCGATCACATGAGCCGCGCCGCGCTCCAACAGAACCTGCGTGAAGCCGCCCGTGGACGCGCCGACATCGAGCGCGGTTCGACCTTGCACATCGATCCCGAACCGATCGAGCCCCGCGACGAGCTTCAGGGCCGCCCGCGAAACGTATCGCGCCGCCGGATCATCGAGCGTCAGTTCAGCATCCGCGCGCACCAGCTGGCCGGGCTTGGAAACAGCAGTTCCATCGACGCGCACATGCCCGCGCAGGATGGCGTCGCGCGCCCGCGCGCGGCTCTGCGCCAGGCCGCGTTCTGCGAGCAGCTGGTCAAGCCGGACGCGCGCACCGGGGGCGATCTCCGCCATCAGTTGCCAGCGGGCAGGGCGGACGATGCGAGGCGCATCACGCCTGCAACACGCGCCGCGCGCCGGTTCCCAGCGCCCGGAAGACGGCATCGACGATGCCGGCCCGGTCGAGGCCGGATGCTTTCACCATCGCTTCGGGCGAGGCATGATCCACGAACAGGTCGGGCATGGTGAGCGGGCGCACCTTGAGCCCATGATCCAGGAGGCCGTTGCGTGCGAGATGCTCCAGAACCTGCGCGGCGAAGCCGCCGGACGCGCCTTCCTCCAGAAGGATCAGAACCTCATGATGGCGCGCGAGCTGCGCGATCAGCTCACCGTCGAGCGGTTTGGCGAAACGCGCGTCTGCGACGGTGGTCGAAAGACCGAAGCCTTCGAGATCCTCGGCGGCCGCCAGAGCCTCGGTCAGGCGCGAGCCGAAGGACAGGATCGCGACCTTCGCGCCCTCTTTCAGGATGCGGCCCTTCCCGAGCGCCAGGACGGAACCGCGCTCGGGAAGATCGACGCCCGTGCCATTGCCGCGCGGATAGCGGAAGGAGATCGGTCCGTCCTCGTAGGCGACGGCCGTGCGGACCATATGGCGCAATTCCGCCTCGTCGGCGGCCGCCATGACCACCATACCGGGAAGGGGGCAGAGGAAACCCGTGTCGAAGGAGCCCGCATGGGTCGGCCCATCCGCGCCCACGAAGCCGGCGCGGTCAATGGCGAAGCGAACCGGCAGGTGCTGGATCGCGACATCATGCACGATCTGGTCATAGGCGCGCTGCAGGAAGGTCGAATAAACCGCGACAAAGGGCTTGTAGCCTTCGGTCGCCAGACCGGCCGCGAAGGTCACCGCATGTTGTTCGGCGATGCCGACATCGAAGGTGCGTTTCGGAAAGGCCTGCCCGAACAGGTCGAGCCCCGTCCCATCCGGCATGGCCGCATGGATCGCGACGATTTTCTCGTCCGCGTGCGCTTCCTGAACGAGGCTTTCGGCGAAGATTTTCGTGTAGGTCGGCGCATTGGCCTTGGGCTTGGATTGCGCCCCGGTCACGACGTCGAATTTCGAAACGCCGTGATATTTGTCGGCGCTGGCCTCGGCGGGCGGATAGCCCTTGCCCTTCTTGGTCACGACGTGAATCAGCACCGGCCCGTTGTTCGTATCGCGCACATTGCGCAAAACCGGCAGAAGGTGGTCCAGATCGTGCCCGTCGATCGGGCCGACATAGAAGAAGCCGAGCTCTTCGAAGAGCGTTCCGCCCGTCAGCAGGCCGCGCGTATATTCCTCGGTGCGGCGCGCGCCTTCGCGCATGAACTCCGGCAGATGGCGCGTCATCGCCTTGGCCCGCTCGCGCAGCGAGCGATAGGCCTTGCCGGACACGAGCCGTGCAAGATAGGCACTCATGGCGCCGGTCGGCGGGGCGATGGACATGTCGTTGTCGTTAAGGATCACGACGAGCCGCGCGTCCAGCGCGCCGGCATTGTTCATCGCCTCGTAGGCCATGCCGGCGCTCATCGCGCCGTCCCCGATCACGGCGATCACATTGTTGCGCCGCCCGTCCATCTCGCTGGCGACGGCCATGCCGAGGCCGGCGGAAATCGAGGTCGAGGAATGGCCCGCGCCGAACGGGTCGTATTCGCTTTCCGTGCGCTTTGCGAAACCCGACAGGCCGCCTTCCTGGCGCACCGTGCGCATGGCTTCGCGCCGGCCTGTCAGGATCTTGTGGGGATAGGCCTGGTGGCCGACATCCCAGATTAGCCGATCGCGCGGGGTGTCGAACACGGCATGGATCGCCACCGTCAGTTCCACGACGCCGAGGCCCGCGCCCAGATGCCCGCCCGTGCGCGAGACGGCGTCGATCAGATCGGCGCGCAACTCGTCGGCCACCTGGCGCAGGTCCGATGGGGGCAGGCGGCGCAGGTCTTCGGGGGATGCGATCTGGTCGAGAAGCGGCGTCGAAAGGGTGCTGGACAAAGCGGCGGTCTCCTGCGGAACGGGTGCCTCGCATGGACCGAACATGCAATGGCTGACAATCGGGCGGTTAGAACCATTTCAACTAGGGTTGTCCAGCCGCCGATTCCAGCGGGCGCGGCGATCAGGCCGGGTCGAGCGGCTCGGTGCCCGTCGCCTTGCCCGCGCGCGACAGCTTGATCTTTTCCACCTTGTCTTCGGCGGCGGACAGAAGCCGGTCGCAGTGGCTCTTGAGCTTCTCGCCGCGCTCATAGATGCGGATCGACATTTCCAGGGGAACGTCGCCGCGCTCCAGGTCCGAGACGATGCGCTCCAGCGCCGCCAAGGCTTCCTCGAAGCTCATGCGCTTGATGTCGGAATCGTCGGCCGGAATCTGATGGGCGGTATCGGACATGAAGATCACTTTCGTTGCGATGCCGGATCAGCCGACCATCAAACGCTTCACATGGGCCGCGGCGGATTGCGACAAGCCCTGGAGGTCGTATCCCCCCTCCAGAACGCTGACGAGCCGGTGCTGGCTGAAGCGGCCGGCAATGTCCAGAAGCTGTCCCGTCGCCCAGTCGAAATCCGCTTCGATGAGATTGAGACCGCCCAGCGGATCGCGGTGATGGGCGTCGAAGCCCGCCGAGACGATTACGAGATCTGGGCGAAAATTCTCGAGAGCCGGAAGCACTGCGTCGCGGAACGCCGTACGGAATTCGTCCGTGCCGTCATCCTCGCGCAGCGGGACATTGACGATATTGCCCGCGCCCACCTCGTCCTTCGCGCCGCTGCCGGGATAAAGCGGCATCTGATGCGTCGAGACGTAGAGAACGGAAGGGTCAGCCCAGAAGATATCCTGCGTGCCGTTGCCGTGGTGGACGTCCCAATCGACGATCGCCACCCGCTCCACACCATGCACGGCCTGCGCATGGCGCGCCGCGACGGCGGCCTGGTTGAACAGGCAGAAGCCCATCGCCGTTTCGCGCTCGGCATGGTGCCCCGGCGGGCGCGCGGCGACGAAGACGTTGCGCGCCGCGCCTGACATCACATCGTCCACGCCCGCACAGGCCGCGCCCACGCCGTGCAGCGCGGCGGTAAAGCTGCGAGGACTCACCACCGTGTCGCCGTCGATCCGGGCCAGACCCTCTTCGGGAATCGTGCGCGCGATCCGCTGCACATAGTCGAAGCTGTGGCAGCGATAGATCGCCTCCAGCGAGCCCTCCGGTGCCATGGCGCGATCGAGATTTTGAAAGGCTTCCGCCTCGAACGCGGCCTCCACAGCCGCGATTCGCTCCGGCCGCTCGGGATGGCCCGGCGGCGTCAGATGTTCCCGAAAGACCGGGTGATGATACAGGCGCGTCAGCATGGCAGCCTCCCGGCGATTGCGTCGCGTCAGATGCGGCCGGTCTGGCCGCGATGGCGCAGATAATGATCGGCGATGGCGCAGGCCACCATGGCCTCGCCGATGGGCACCGCGCGAATGCCGACGCACGGGTCATGCCGGCCTTTGGTCATCACGTCGACCTCATGCCCATCGGCATCGATCGATCGGCGCGGCGTCAGGATCGAGGAGGTGGGTTTCACCGCGAAGCGCGCCACCACCGCTTGTCCGGTGCTGATGCCGCCGAGAATGCCGCCGGCATGGTTGGAGAGGAAGACGGGCCGGCCGTCATTGCCCATCCGAATTTCGTCGGCATTCTCTTCGCCCGAGAGCGTAGCCGAAGCGAAACCATCGCCGATCTCGACGCCTTTTACGGCATTGATCGACATGAGATTGGCTGCGATGTCGGCGTCCAGCTTGCCATAGAGTGGCGCCCCGAGCCCGGCCGGAACGCCTTCCGCCACCACTTCGACGACGGCTCCGATGGATGAGCCGCTTTTGCGCGTCGCATCGAGCAGTTCTGCCCAGCGCTCGGCTGTCTGCGCGTCCGGGCAGAAGAAGGGGTTACGGCGTGTCTCGTCCCAGTCGAACCGGGACCGATCGATGGCGATGCTGCCGATCTGCACCAGCGCGCCGCGCACTGACAGGCCGGGGACGATCTGCCGGGCGATGGCGCCGGCCGCCACGCGCATTGCCGTTTCGCGCGCGGACGAGCGTCCACCGCCGCGATAATCGCGAATGCCGTATTTCATGTCATAGGCGATATCGGCATGGCCCGGCCGGTAGCGACGGGCGATGTCGCCGTAATCCTTGGAGCGCTGATCGACGTTCTGAATTTCCAGCGCGATCGGCGTGCCGGTGGCGATCAGTTCGCCCTCCGCCTCGCCCGGCATGGTACCGGAGAGAATGCGGACCTGATCGGGTTCCTGGCGCTGCGTCGTGTAGCGCGATTGGCCTGGGCGGCGCTCGTCCAGGAAACGCTGGATCATCGCCTCGGAGAGTTTCGTGCCCGGCGGTGTTCCGTCCACGACGCAGCCGATCGCCGGTCCATGACTCTCGCCCCAGGTGGTGACGCGGAACAGGTGGCCGAAGCTGTTGTGAGACATGAATGACGCGGGTCCGATGGAAAGACGGTTGGCTCGTTTACGACCTGCTAACCGGCGGCGTCAAATCGCGGATCGACGATTGGCGACGCGGCCAGGAATAAACCATAATCGAGATGGAATTTTTCCAGACTATGGCCGCGAATCGTCCTCCAAACGCCGCCCGAAAGAGATTGCTCGATGACCCGACGAATCGTCGCCTTGTTCGCCTGCTCCGCTCTCTCCGTCTCGATGAACATTTCAGCGCAGGCGGAAGAAACCGGAGGCGTGGTGGAGAAGGTCGATCATGAGCGCTCGGCTCTGAAATTGAACGACGGGACCAGCTATCTTCTGTCTCACGATATTCAGGTCGAGGCGATCACACCGGGCATGATGGTCCACATCATTCACGAACCGCTTGTCTGAGGGCAGGGACGCCCCGCAGACTATCTCCGGTGATTTCGGATTCGCTGGAAATGCTTCGGCATATTGATGTCGCCGCATCGCTCGACCACGGCGCGCGCCATCGTCTCTCGAAATCTCTCGGCGGCACATAGAGTTGTCTGACGGTCTATCAGACCCAGGCGATTTCACCATTCTCGAAACGCAGGATACGATCCTGCGGAATGTCCATCTCCGCCGCGTCTCCTCGCGATACTCCCGCGAAGCGCTGAAGGAAGGCGCGCGTCACGCCGCCATGGGCGGTCACGATGCTCGGGCCGCGCAGCTCTTCGAAAACCGGCGCGACGCGGTCCGCCAGGCTTTCATAGGTTTCCGCGCCATCGCCCGGCGGCTGGAAGTTCCACTTGTCTTCGTGCCGTTTCGCCAGCCGTTCCGGGTCGCTTTGCCCGAGCTCGCGCAGCGTATAGCCCTGCCAGTCGCCGAAATGAATTTCGCTCAGCCGCTCGTCCTGCGAGAAGGCCTCCGCGTCCAAACCCATCTCATGCCGGATGATCCGCATCGTGTCCGCCGCGCGCTGCATCGGGCTTGAGATGAACTCGAACCCCGATGCGGACGCGCCCAGAACGTTTCGCAGATACCGGCCGTTGCGGCGCGCCTGCCCGCGCCCGTAGCTGTTGAGGGGAATGTCGCTCTGTCCCTGAAGGCGACGCTCGGCGTTCCAGTCCGTCTGACCGTGACGGCAGAGATAAAGAAGCGGCATGCTCACGGATGATACTCGCTGTCAGTCCTTGACGACCGAAATATCGGGCGCATCCACCGCCTTCATTCCAACGACGTGGTAGCCGGAATCAGCATGGTGCACTTCGCCCGTCACCGAGCGGGACAGGTCGGACAGAAGATACAGACCGACATCGCCGACTTCCTCGATCGTCACGGTGCGGCGCAGCGGAGCGTTATACTCGTTCCACTTGAGGATATAGCGGAAATCTCCGATCCCGGAGGCCGCCAGAGTCTTGATCGGCCCGGCGGAGATCGCGTTGACGCGGATGTTCTTCGGGCCGAGATCGACCGCCAGATATTTGACGCTCGCCTCGAGCGCGGCCTTGGCGACGCCCATGACGTTGTAGTTCGGCATGACCTTTTCCGCGCCGTAATAGGTCAGCGTCAGCATCGATCCGCCCGAGGTCATCAGCTTCTCAGCGCGCTGGGCGACGGCCGTGAAGGAATAGACCGAGATCAACATCGTCTTGGAAAAGTTGGCCTCGCTCGTGTCGACATAGCGACCCGTCAGCTCGTCCTTGTCGGAAAAGCCGATGGCGTGAACCAGGAAATCGATCTTGCCCCACTTCTCTTCGAGCGCCTGGAAACAGGCGTCGATCGTGGCGGCATCGCCTACGTCGCAATGGCCGCAGACGAAGGCGTTCAACTCGGCCGCCAGAGGCTCGACTCGCTTGCGCAGTGCATCGCCCTGATAGGTGAAGGCCAGTTCCGCGCCTTGGTCCGCCAGTGCCTTGGCAATACCGTAGGCGATGGAGCGATTGTTCGCCACACCCATGATGAGGCCGCGCTTGCCCTTCATCAGGCCGACCGATTCAACCATGGTGCAGCTCCTCAACTCGATTCCAAATCATCATATTGGCTTTGCGCTATGGCATAGCAGCTTGAGACCAGCAAGCTTGACGGATCATCGCCTGCCGGCCCACAAGTTTTATTCCGGTCTGTTATCAGACGTTGGCGTCACGCCGTTTCTGCATCAGCGCGATCAACTCGGCATCCGGCGACTCGGGCAGCGCCACCACGAGCGAAACGAGGATGTCGCCGCGCCCGCCATCCTTGCGCGTCAGCCCCTTGCCCTTGAGCCGCAAGGTCTTTCCGGAATTCGTCCAAGGCTGAATCTTCGTCGCGATTCGCCCGTCCAGCGTTTCGATCGTGATGCGTCCGCCCAGGACCGCATCCTCCAAGGCAACTTCGTGGTCGCAGAGCAGGTCGCGTCCATCGACGCTGAAGCGGGCATGATCGACGAACTGGATGGTCACGAGCGCGTCGCCGGGCTGACCGCCGCTGATGGCGGGCGGTTGGCCCTGTCCGCGCAGACGGATGACCTGACCATCCTCCACGCCCTCTGGCAGCCGGATGGCAAGTCGCTTGCCCGTCGGGAAGACGGCTTCGACCTTCTCGTCGGACACCACCTCTTCGAGGCGGACCTTCAGCGTGGCGTTGATGTCCTCGCCCTTGGCCGAGCCGTTGCGTGCGGCCGTGAAGCCCGCGCCGCCGCGCGCTCCGCGCTTGGCGCCGCCAAAGGCCTGATCGAAGAAGTCCGAGAAGAGACCTTCGCCGAGATCGGCTGATCCGCCGCGGAAATCGAATCCGCCGCCCGTGCCGCGCGTCTGCCCGAACGGGTTCCCGCCCGCGCCACCGCCGCCGAAACCTCCAAACCCCTGAAACTTGGGCTTTCCTTCGGCGTCGATCTCGCCATTGTCGAACTTCTGACGCTTTTCCTTATCGCCCAGAATCTCGTAGGCTTGGTTGGCCTCGTTGAAGCGTGCGGCGGCCGAGGGATCGTCGGTATTGGCGTCCGGGTGATACTTCTTGGCGAGTTTGCGGAAAGCGGACTTGATCTCGCCTTCCGTGGCGGTCTTGGCGACGCCGAGAACGGTATAGGGGTCGCGCATGGAGTGTCGGCATCCTGTCTGACATGGGCGCGCCGAGCCGATCCGGCGCGGCGCAACCGGCTTGCGATTGGCTTTGACAGGTATATGGCGAGAGTCTGAAAAGAAATGAAGTCCTCCGACGGCGGCTCGCACAGCCTATCGGCCAGCCTGCCAGAGACTTTCAGCTTCGATCATGCGCCTTCGTTGAAACGGGTCAGCGTCCATTCGCCGCTGCCGCGCGTGCAGGCTTCGCCCTTGTAGACGGCCACGCCGTCGAATCTTTGACGCGAGGTCTTGAAGCTGCGGCAGATCTGGTCGCCCGCGCGCGTTTCCTGAATGCCGGTGATCGTTCCGCTCGCGCCCGTATCCGTGTTGCTCCAGGCCAGCGGCTCGGACTCCGACCGCTCCAGATTGGCCGACGACACTGCATTGCGCACCGTTCGCCCGTCCGAATCCGTTTCGGGAGACGCGGGAGGGAGCGGCTTGACGGAACTGGTCTGAATCGAATGATCCACCTTGGCCGCATCTTCCAGCGCCGCGCCGCTGATCACGGTGCAGCCGGACAGGACTGTCGCCAGACAAGTCGCCACTAGGGCCTTTCGAATCCCGTGCATGTCGCCGTTAAACCTTTGCCGTCGGCCCCGTTCGGTTCTACGAAATTGAAGGCACGAACCGGAAGATGCAGGAATGATGCTCAAAACGGCCTTAACGTTTGGTGAAACCGAGTTGCCCGCCGATCCATTCGCGGCGTTCCAGATCTGGCTTGGCGAAGCGGAGCGCTCCGAGTTGAACGACCCCAACGCCATGGCGCTCGCGACGGTCGATGCGGATGGGTTGCCGGATGTCAGAACGGTTCTCCTCAAGGGGGTCGACCCCGGCGGTTTCGTCTTCTACACGAATTTCGAGAGTCGGAAAGGGCAGGAACTGCTCGGTCAGCCCAAGGCCGCCCTCTGCTTCCATTGGAAAAGCCTGCGTCGGCAGGTCCGCGTGCGCGGCCATGTCGAAACGGTGAGCGCCGAGGAAGCCGACGCCTATTATCGCACCCGCGCCCGCATCAGCCGTCTCGGCGCCTGGGCCTCGCAGCAGTCTCGCCCGCTGGCGTCGCGCGCGGAGCTAGAGCAGCGGGTCGCAGAGTTCGACGCACGCTTTCCCGGTGAGGACATTCCGCGCCCGCCTCATTGGTCGGGTTTTCGCGTCGTCCCGGTGCAGATCGAGTTCTGGCAGGACGGAGCCTTCCGCCTTCACGACAGCTATCGCTTCGTGAAGGACGAATCCGGACAATGGGTCGCAACCCGGCTCAACCCTTGATCGCCTCGAGAAGGGGAGGGCGGAGGCTCTAAGCCTCCGTCCCGCCGACCGTGATCTGATCCATTCGTAGGTGCGGCTGGCCGACGCCGACCGGCACCCACTGGCCAGCCTTGCCGCAATTGCCGATGCCGGCATCCAGCTCCAGATCGTTGCCGACCATCGAAACGCGGTGCATCGCGTCCGGACCGTTGCCGATCAACATGACGCCCTTGAGCGCCTCGCCGATCTTCCCGTCGCGCACGCGGTACGCTTCGGTGCAGTTGAAGACGAACTTGCCCGAGGTGATGTCGACCTGTCCGCCGTTGAAGGACACGGCGTAGATTCCGTCCTTCACCGACGCGATGATCTCGTCCGGCGTATGCGAGCCCGCCAGCATCATCGTGTTGGTCATGCGCGGCATGGGCGCATGGGAATAGGACTGACGGCGGCCATTGCCGGTCGCCTCCATGCCCATCAGCCGGGCGTTCTGGCGATCCTGCATGTAGTTGACGAGACGGCCGTCCTCGATCAGCACCGTGCGGTTGGTCGGCGTTCCCTCGTCGTCGATCGACAGCGAGCCGCGCCGCTCGGCGATCGTCCCATCGTCCACGACGGTGACGCCCTTGGCCGCGACCTGCTGGCCGAGAAGGCCCGAAAAGGCCGAGGTCTTCTTGCGGTTGAAGTCGCCTTCGAGACCATGCCCCACCGCTTCGTGCAGCATGACACCCGGCCAGCCGGATCCGAGCACAATGTCGAACGTGCCTGCCGGGGCCGCCACGGCATCGAGATTGACCTTGGCGCCGCGTAGCGCTTCGTCGGCCAGCTTTTCCCAGCTCTCGTTCAGCATGAAGCCGCCGAACCCGACGCGCCCGCCGGCACCCGACGAGCCGGTTTCCTGCCGATTGCCGCGCCCCGCGACGACCGAGACGTTCAGCCGCACCAGCGGACGAACGTCCTGAAGCCATTGTCCGTCGGCGCGCAGGATTTCGACCACCTGCCATTGCGTGGCGAGCGACACGCTGACCTGACGCACCTCCTCGTCCTTCGAGCGAAGATAGCTGTCGATGTCCTGCAGCAGCTTCACCTTGGCTTCGAAGCTCGGCTGGGGAATGGGATTCTCGTCGCCATAGAGCTTGCGGTTCGTCCCGCGCGGCCCCTCCGCCGCGACGCCGCTATATCCGGCCCGAATAGCCGTGACGGTGGACGCCGCGCGACGGAGCGCCGCATCCGAAAGATCGCCGGCATGCGCGAAGCCGATGGCCTCGCCCGCGACACAGCGAAGGCCGAAACCTTGGTCCGTCGAGAAGTCGCCGGCCTTCAATCGGCCATTGTCGAAGACGAGGGATTCCTGCTCGCGATATTCCAGAAAGAGTTCGCCGTCGTCCGATCCCTTCAGCGTGTCCGAAACAAGCGCTTCGAGCTGCGGGCGGGACATGTCGAAGCGGTCGGCGAGGGAGAGGGGCATGAAAGGCTCCGGAGAACTAACGTGCCCCTGAGATAGGCGGCCCGAGCGCCCGTGTCATCCACTGACGGTCTGGAGCCGGCGCGAGGCTGGTCAGGGGAGGGCGGCAAAGCCGTCCGCGAAGCCCGCGAGATCGACCGGAATGCCGATGCCCTCTTCGGGTGTCTGAAACACGATGAAGGTCGCAGACTTGCCGCTCGACAGCGTCTGGCGCAGCGTCTCGTCCAGAATCACTTCCGCGTAGCATCCATCCTCGAAGCAGCGAACGAACTGCGCGCGGCCGATATCCTTGCCATCCACGTAGAGGCCGAGCCCATTGGGAAGAAGAATGCCGAGCGGGGCCAGCACCCGGAGAATCTGCGCCTTGCCGTCTGCGGTCTTCAACGCGAGAACCGACAGGCCGACTTCGGGCCGGTCTTCGGCGACGACATTCTGCAGCAGGGCGCATTGCTCGCCCGCCGCCCCCGCAGGTTGATCGCACACCACGGCCCAGGCACCATGCTGAGATTTGACGGTTCCCGTCTGGGCCTTTGCCGCCAGCGGCAGCATGATGAGACAAGCGGCGGCGGCCGAGGCGAGGAGGGTCTTCATGAGGTTATCCCGATGTGACGCCGGTCGGAATCGGCGCCTTGAACGAAATCAAAGGTTAAAGCATCTCGACCGGCCCCGTCGAGACGCACTGCCGCAAGTGCGAGGGAAGGGAGGCATTGCGGTCACAGCCCCGCTTATGTCGCAATCGGGCGTGGCGCGCTCGTGTTGCGAAGGAGGCGGTTTCGTGGTTGAACCGAGCCTCAGCTGCACATTAGCGGCATTCGAAATCTCGGGAGGCTCGCCGGGAGATTCGAGCGTCGATGATTCGTTCGGCAGATCGGGTTCATTTGCTTCCACGAGGGGGAGATTCGTGAAGAGAACAGCCCTTGCCGCCCTTGCTCTGGCCGGCTCGCCCCTTGCGGCGTTCGCACAGGATGCCGTGGTGCATCCCGGCCAGCCTCACCCTTGGCAGATGGGGCTTCAGGAAGCCTTGTCGCCGATCGAGGCGCAGATCCATTGGTTCAGCACCTATACGCTCTGGTTCATCGTTCCGATCGTGATCTTCGTGGCGGGTCTGCTCGCCTGGGTCGGCTTTCGCTACACCGAAGAGCGCAATCCCAAGCCGTCCCGCACG
>NZ_BBWS01000027.1:0-19329 GCF_001463925.1 Aureimonas sp. N4
ACACCGAAGAGCGCAATCCCAAGCCGTCCCGCACGAGCCACAACACGACGATCGAGATCATCTGGACGATTGCTCCGGTCCTGATTCTGTTGTGCCTCGCCATTCCCTCGTTCCAGCTCCTTACGGCGCAATACAATCCGCCGCGCGAGCCGGAGCTGACGGTGAAGGCAACCGGTTATCAGTGGTATTGGGGCTACGAGTATCAGCCGGCGCAGGCCAACGCCGCCGCTGCATCGCCGGCTGCCGGCACGGCAGCCAATCCGGCGAACCCGGCGTCGCAGCCCGTTTCCTTCCTGTCGTATCCGCTCGGCGAGGACGCGCGGGACGCCTCGGGTAAAACCGACAAGGCGACCTATCCTCGCCTCCTTGCCGTCGACAACGAGATGGTCATTCCGGTCAACACCGTGGTTCGTCTCTTATCGACGGGCGGAGACGTGATTCATTCCTTCGCGATGCCGTCTCTCGGCGTGAAGGTTGATGCCGTTCCGGGCCGTCTGAACGAATATTGGTTCGAGGCCAATCGCGAAGGCATCTTCTATGGCCAGTGCTCCGAGCTTTGCGGCGCCAGCCATTACAACATGCCGATCGGCGTGCGCGTGGTCAGCCGCGAGCAGTTCGATCGCTGGCTCGCCGCCGCTGCCGACAATGTCCAAAACGCCAACGCCCAGCTCTCGGCCGAGATCGCCCATCAGGCGCCGGTCGTGGCCGCTCGCTGATACAAATTCGGGGGGAAGCACCTTATGGATCACGCTGCATCGCATGATCACGACCACGCCCACCCGCGCCCGACCGGCTGGGTTCGCTGGGTCTATTCAACCAACAACAAAGACATCGGCATTCTCTATCTGATCTTCTCGATCTTCGCGGGTATCGTGGGAGCCAGTCTCTCCATCGCCATCCGCGCCGAGTTGCAGCAGCCGGGTCTTCAGATCTTCGGCAATCCGCAGATCTTCAACGTCTTCACGACGGCCCATGGTCTCGTGATGGTGTTCTTCCTCGTCATGCCGGCGTTGATCGGTGGCTTCGGCAATTATTTCGTGCCGATCATGATTGGCGCGCCGGACACGGCCTTCCCGCGCATCAACAACATCGCCTTCTGGATGCTGCCGCCGTCGCTGCTGCTCCTGATCCTGTCGATGTTCGTGGAAGGCGCTCCCGGCGCCAATGGCGCGGGCACCGGCTGGACGCTGTATCCGCCACTTTCGACCACGGGCCATCCGGGTCCAGCTGTCGATCTTGCGATCTTCGCGCTGCATCTGTCCGGTGCCTCGTCGATCCTCGGCGCGATCAATATGATCACGACGATCCTCAACATGCGCGCGCCGGGCATGACGCTGCACAAGATGCCGCTGTTTGCGTGGTCGCAGCTGGTAACCGCTTTCCTGCTGCTTCTCTCCCTGCCGGTTCTGGCCGGTGCTATCACCATGGTGCTGACCGACCGCAATTTCGGAACCACCTTCTTCGCCCCGGAGGGCGGCGGCGATCCGATCCTATACCAGCATCTCTTCTGGTTCTTCGGTCATCCCGAAGTCTACATCATGATCCTGCCGGCCTTCGGCATCGTCAGCCACATCATCTCCACCTTCTCCAAGAAGCCGGTCTTCGGTTATCTCGGGATGGCCTACGCCATGGTCGCGATCGGCGTGGTCGGCTTCGTCGTGTGGGCCCATCACATGTACACGACGGGCATCTCGCTCAACACGCAGCGCTACTTCGTGTTCGCGACGATGGTCATCGCCATCCCGACCGGTATCAAGATCTTCTCGTGGATCGCCACCATGTGGGGCGGCTCGCTGCGCTTCACCACGCCGATGCTTTGGTCGATCGGCTTCATCTTCCTGTTCACGGTCGGCGGCGTCACGGGCGTCAAGCTGGCCAATGCCGGCATGGATCGCGTGCTCCACGACACCTATTATGTCGTCGCGCACTTCCACTACGTTCTGTCGCTCGGTGCGGTCTTTGCGATCTTCGCCGGCTGGTACTACTGGCTGCCGAAGATGAGCGGCTACATGTATGACGAGAAGATCGGCAAGATTCATTTCTGGGTCATGTTCGTCGGCGTCAATCTCGTTTTCTTTCCGCAGCACTTCCTGGGCGCCGCCGGCATGCCGCGCCGCTACGCGGACTATCCCGATGCCTTCGCCGGCTGGAACTTCGTTTCTTCGATGGGTTCCTATATCTCGGGTGTATCGGTCCTGATCTTCCTCTATGGTGTCTACGATACGTTCGCCAAGAAGCGTCTCGCGGGGGCCAATCCCTGGGGCGAAGGGGCGACGACCCTCGAATGGCAGCTATCGTCTCCGCCGCCGTTCCATCAGTGGGAAGAGCTGCCGCGGATCCGCTGAACCCGGTCAAATTCTGTGATCCCGGCGTCCGAGCCGGGATCGCTTACCGTCGGGTTCGCGATAGGCGACAGATGGCAGTCTCGATGGGTCTGCCGGTCAAGGATAAGGACGTCCTATGAGTGCGATCGACGCGACGGATCTGCGGGCCGCTCGTCCAGGCATCAGTCTCGCCGAACCGGGTGACTTCCTGGCTCTGTTGAAGCCGCGCGTCATGTCGCTCGTGATCCTGACGGCGGTGACGGGATATCTCGCCGCCCCCGGTCATATGCATCCGGTTCTCGGTTTCGTGTCACTCCTAGCGATTGCCTTGGGAGCGGGCGGCTCCGGCGCGCTGAACATGTGGTATGACGCGGATATCGACCGCGTGATGAAGCGTACGGCCGGACGTCCTGTTCCGTCAGGCCGCGTGTCCGCAGGCGGAGCGTTGGCCTTCGGTCTGTCGCTGTCGATCCTGTCCGTTATCCTTCTCGGCCTCGCATCCAACTGGTTTGCAGCTGCTTTCCTGGCCTTCACGATCGCTTTCTATGCCGTTTTCTACACGATGGGCCTGAAGCGCCGCACGGCGCAGAATATTGTGATCGGTGGCGCGGCTGGCGCGTTCCCGCCAATGGTGGCCTGGGCGGCGGTGACCGGTGGCGTCTCGCTGGAAAGCTTCGTCCTCTTCCTGATCATCTTTCTTTGGACGCCCCCGCATTTCTGGGCTCTGGCCCTCTTCAAGATGCAGGATTACGGCGCGGCTGGTATTCCGATGCTGCCCAATGTGGCGGGTGAGCGTTCGACGCGTCGTCACATCTTCGCTTACACGCTGCTTCTCGTGCCTGTCGGTGTTCTCCCTTACGTGCTCGGTTTCGGCGGCCCGGTCTATGGCGTGGTGTCGCTCGCGCTGGGGCTCGACTTCATCCGCCGGGCTTTCCTCGTGCTGCGGATGCCCGATCGCGATCCTGCGATGGTCCCGGCCAAGAAGCTGTTCGGCTTCTCGATCGTGTATCTCTTCGCGCTTTTCTCCATCCTTCTGATCGAGCGCGTCGTCGCTTTGTGGATGGTCTGATTTCGTGAACGAAGGGGAGGAGGATCGCGTGCGTTTGACCCAGCAGGAACATAAGGCACAGCGTAAACGATCGGTGGCGATCGCGCTGACGCTGACGGCCCTCGTCGTGATTTTCTATGTGGTGACGCTGGTCAAGATGGTGGGTGGTCATGGCTGAGCCCGATGGCCCTCGCGAAACCTCGGCCCGCCGATTTCGGATCACCGCGTTCAGTTGCGCCGCATTCGTCTGCGGCATGATCGGCGCGGCCTACGCGTCCGTCCCGCTTTACAGCCTGTTCTGCAAAGTCACGGGCTACGGCGGCACGACGCAGCGCAGCGAAATGGCATCCGCCACGGTGCTGAACGAGACGGTTCGCGTTCGATTTGACAGTAATGCGATTCCCAGCGTGCCATGGACCTTTCAGCCGAACGAGCGGGAAGTGGTGGTGCGTCTCGGCGAAACGCGCCAGATGTCGTACCGCGTTCGCAACCGCTCCAACCGGGAAGTGACGGCGCGCGCCACGTTCAACGTGACGCCGCTGCTGGCGGGCGGCTACTTCAACAAGATCCAGTGTTTCTGTTTCACGGATCAGACGCTAAAGCCGGGGGAAGAGGTGGACATGCCGGTCGTGTTCTTCGTCGATCCCGACATTCTAAAGGACGCTGATGTCGGAACCTTGCCGACGATTACGCTGTCCTACACGTTCTTCCCGGTAGAACCGAAGAAGACACCCGTCGCCGATGCCGCGACGGACAATCAGGCAAGCGGGCGTTTGTAACGCGCCCGAATTGAGTTGGAACGGGGCCGTTGGCTACAACGGCTTGGGGCGGTAGCGAGGGGGAGAGCGATGGCCGACACGACACACAAGCATCACGACTATCATATGGTCGATCCGAGCCCGTGGCCGGCCTTGGCGTCTCTCGGCGCGTTCTTCCTCTTGTTCGGTGCCGTGGCGCTGTTCCGTTTCCACGGTGACAAGACGTTCATCGTCTTCGGCGCCAATCTGGCGACGCCTTGGATTTTCTACATCGGCCTCGCGATCGTGCTCTACACTATGTACGCTTGGTGGTCGGATACGATCCGCGAAAGCCGCCAGGGCGCGCATACGCCCGTCGTCTCGATGCATCTGCGCTACGGCATGATCATGTTCATCGCCTCCGAGGTGATGTTCTTCGTGGCGTGGTTCTGGGCCTTCTTCGATGCCAGCCTGTTTCCCGGGGAAGCCATTCAGGCCGCCCGCGTCCAAGCGCTCGGCGGCGTCTGGCCTCCCAAAGGGATCGAAGTTCTCGATCCGCTGCATCTGCCGCTGTTCAACACGGTGACCTTGCTTCTGTCCGGCACGACCGTGACATGGGCGCACCATGCGATGCTGGAGGATGATCGCAAGTCGCTGATCACGGGTCTCGCCCTGACGGTGGCACTAGGTGCCATCTTCTCCTTCGTTCAGTATATCGAATATGCCCATGCGCCCTTCGCGTTCAAAGGCTCGATCTACGGCGCGACCTTCTTCATGGCGACGGGCTTCCATGGTTTCCACGTCTTCGTCGGCGTGATCTTCCTGGCCGTCTGCCTGATCCGCGCCATTCGCGGGCATTTCACGCCGCACAAGCATTTCGGCTTCGAAGCGGCTGCCTGGTACTGGCACTTCGTAGACGTGGTCTGGCTTTTCCTCTTCTTCGCCATCTATGTCTGGGGTGGCTGGGGCGGACAGATCCACGGCGCTTGATCACAACGCCCTCGCTTGATCTTGTGAAAGGAGGCGGCTTGGCCGCCTTTTTTCGTCGCAGGGTTCAAGCCAGGGAAACGCTTGAGGAGAGAAACGCTGATGGACGATTCTCGCCAACCCTATCCCGGCGTCGATCCGGCCCATGCCGCCATGTTCGGTCACTGCCCTCGCTGTGGGAAGGGCAAGCTCTTTGCGGGCTATCTCCGGCTCGAGCCGGTTTGCTCACGATGCGGGCTGGACTTGGCCAGCCTAGACTCGGCCGATGGACCCGCCTTCTTCGTGATGTCGATCGTCAGTTTCGTTGTGGTCGGTCTCGCCCTCTATACGGAGGTCGCCTACAGCCCGCCCATCTATGTCCATCTCCTTCTCTGGGTTCCGCTCGCGTTTCTCCTATCGGCCCCGCTCATGCGTCTTGCAAAAGGCTTGATGGTTGGCCTGCAGTTTCGATCCAGCGCCGCGGAAGGTCGCCTGCATCCTCATGACGACGCCTGACGCCGCCCAGAACGTGAACGAGAGCCAGCCTCGCCTCGGTCGCGGACGCATCATCTCGATCCTCGTTCTGGGCTCTGCGGCCTTTGCCGTCCTGTTGCTGCTCGGTTCCTGGCAGTTGGAGCGTATGGCCTGGAAGGAAGGGCTTCTAAGCGCCATTGCGCAGCGCATCGAGAAGCCAGCCCAGACGATCGATGACATCCGGGACGCTCGAGATCGGGGCGAGGCGATCGATTATAATCCCGTCGCGTTGCGGGGGCGGTTCGATCATTCCGATGAGCGTTATTTCCTCGCGACGCGCAATGGCGAAGCGGGATGGCATGTCTATACGCCGCTCCAGATCGAAGGCTCGGATCGCTGGATTTTCGTGAACCGAGGGTTCGTGCCCTATGCCATGAAAGATCCCGCAAGCCGCATGGCGGGAAACCCTGTGGGGACGATGGATTTAACGGGGCTTGCTCGCGAAGCGCCAATCGAGAAACCCGGCTCCTTTCTTCCCGACAACGATCCCTCGCAGAACGTCTTCTTCTGGCGCAGCGTATCGGACATGGCCAAAGGGCTGTCGCTGCCAGCAGACAAGGTTCTACCCTTCTTCGTGGACGCAGGGCCGGGCGCGGCGGAAGGCGGCTATCCGATCGGCGGCGTGACCGTGGTCGACCTCCCCAACAACCATCTGCAATATGCGATCACGTGGTTCAGCCTCGCCGCCGCGCTGTTCGTCATGCTCGCGCTCTTCGTGCGCCATCTCCTGCGTGGCCGTCCTCGCGCGCCGATGGGTTGACAGAGGGGGGCTCCATCCCCTCATTCCCAAGCGAAACCGCTGCCCGGAGATTGCCTTGTCCGCGATCCAGACCAAGCCGCCCCTGACCCTGCGCCTTTGCGAACCGCGAGGCTTCTGCGCGGGCGTCGATCGCGCGATCCAGATCGTCGTTCTCGCGCTCAAGCGCTACGGCGCGCCGGTTTATGTCCGGCACGAGATCGTTCACAACAAATATGTGGTGGATGGGCTGCGCCAGATGGGCGCGGTCTTCGTCCGGGAACTCGACGCCATTCCCGATGACGGGCAGCCCGTCGTCTTTTCCGCCCATGGGGTCCCCAAGACCGTCCCGGCCGAGGCCGAGCGCCGCGAGATGCTCTATCTTGATGCGACATGCCCGCTCGTCTCCAAGGTCCATAAGCAGGCGATGCGTCACATGCGCCTGGGGCGAACCGTGCTGCTGGTCGGTCATCGCGGTCATCCCGAGGTCGTCGGGACGATGGGTCAGCTGCCCGAAGGTACGGTCGTCCTGATCGAGACCGAGGAAGACGTTGCGGCCTTTGAGCCGGCCGACCCCGCAGCGCTCGGTTTCGTGACGCAGACCACTCTGTCGGTGGATGATACAGCCGGTATCATCGCAGCACTTCAGGCGAAGTTCCCTCAGATGCAGGCGCCCGCCTCGGAGTCGATTTGCTATGCGACCACCAACCGGCAGGACGCGGTGAAAGCGTCCGCGCCCGGCACCGATCTCTTCTTCATCGTCGGGGCGCCCAATTCGAGCAATTCGCGCCGTCTGGTCGAGGTGGCCGAGAAGGCGGGGGCGAAGCGGGGCCTTCTCCTGCAAGGACCCGCCGATGTCCCGATGGATGACCTGATGCCCGGCCATGTCATCGGCATGTCGGCAGGCGCCTCCGCGCCCGAAGTTCTCACGGACGCGATCCTCGACACGCTGCGCGAACGATTCGATCTGCGCATCGAACTCGTGCAGACGGCAATCGAGAACGAGAACTTTCCGGTCATGCGGGCTCTGCGCGACGTCCCTCTGACCAAGGAAGACATGGCGTTCGTCAACGGCGATCGGCCTCTTGCCGGCGAAAGGACGCTTTGAGATGGCGGTCTATACCGAAGTCGGCGAAGCGGAACTCAGCGCCTTTCTGACGCGCTACGACATGGGCCGACTTCTGTCCTACAAGGGGATCGCGGAAGGGGTGGAGAACTCCAACTTCCTGCTGCGTTCCGAGGGCGGCACGTTCATCCTGACGCTGTATGAGAAGCGCGTGAACCGCGCCGATCTTCCCTTTTTCGTGGGTCTGATGGAGCATCTGGCCGGCAAGGGGCTGTCTTGCCCCCTGCCGGTCCAGCCACGCGAGGGCGATGCTCTGGGCGAACTGGCCGGGCGGCCCGCTGCGCTTTTCACCTTTCTGGAGGGCATGTGGTCGCGGCGTCCGACGGCCGATCAATGCGGCGCGGTCGGCAAGGCCATGGCGGGAATGCATTTGGCAGCCGCGGACTTTCCGCTCCAGCGCGCCAACAGCCTGTCCGTCGACGCGTGGCGTCCGCTTCTCGACGCCTGCGGAGACGATGCGGACCGCGTCGAGGCGGGCCTTCGCGCCGAGATTGCAGCGGAACTGACCGAACTGGAAGCCGATTGGCCGGCCGATCTGCCCCAGGGGGTGATCCACGCGGATCTGTTCCCGGACAATGTCTTCTTCCTGCAGGGCAATCTATCCGGGCTGATCGACTTCTATTTCGCCTGCAACGACATTCTCGCCTATGATCTGGCCATCTGTCTCTGCGCATGGTGCTTCGAACAGGATGGGGCCTTCAACGTCACCAAGGGGCGCGCGTTGATCGAAGGCTACCAGAGCGTGCGTCCGCTGAATGCGGTTGAGCGGGACGCTCTGCCGATCCTGGCGCGGGGAGCTTCGGTGCGTTTTCTGCTGACGCGCCTTTACGACTGGATCAACACCCCGGCCGATTCCTTCGTCACCAAGAAGGACCCGAAGGAATATCTGCGCAAGTCGCGCTTCCACCGGCAGGTGCGCAGCCTTGCCGATTACGGCGTCACCATGGATTCCCGGACGGCATGAGCGACCTCACCCACGTCGATATCTTCACTGATGGCGCCTGTTCAGGCAATCCGGGTCCGGGCGGCTGGGGCGCGATCCTGCGCTCGGGCGAAACGGAACGGGAACTGTCCGGCGGTGAGGCCCATACGACCAACAATCGCATGGAGCTTCTGGCCGCGATCGAAGGTCTTGCGGCGCTCAAGCGCGGCTGCGCCGTCCACCTTCATTCCGACTCGCAATATCTGCGGGATGGAATCACGAAATGGATTCACGGCTGGAAGCGCAACGGATGGCGCACGGCCGACAAGAAGCCGGTCAAGAATGCCGAGCTTTGGCAGCGCCTTGATGAAGAGCGCAACCGCCACGAGGTGACATTCCATTGGATCAAGGGGCATGCCGGCCACCCCGAGAACGAGCGCGCGGACGAGTTGGCGCGCGCGGGTATGGAGCCCTTCAAGCGCAAGCCGGCGAGGGTGGCCTCGCCGGCCTGAGGTGACGGCTTAGAGCTGCGTCAGAAGCGCGGAAGCCGAGGAGGTTTCCGCCTGGCCCGGCGATCCCTCGATGTTGAGCGCGGCGACCGTTCCATCGCGAACGATCATGGAATAGCGCTTGGACCGAAGGCCCAAGCCGCCGCCCGACAGATCGACATCGAGGCCGGCGGCACGGGTGAACTCGCCGTTTCCATCGGCCAGGAACAGAATGCGGTCTCCGGCATCCGTTGCCTTGGCCCAAGCCTTCATGACGAAGACATCGTTTACCGAGACGACGGCGATCGTATCGACGCCCTTGGCACGGATTTCGTCGTTGAGTTCCAGGAAGCCGGGCAGGTGGTTCATCGTGCATGTGGGCGTGAACGCACCGGGCACGGCAAAGAGCGCCACCGTCTTGCCGTTGAAAATCTCATCGGTGGACAGGGTCTTGGGGCCGTCTTCGCTGGGCGTGCGGAATGTCGCCTGGGGCAGCTTGTCGCCGATCGATAGGGTCATGGCATATCCTCTGGCATCTTGAGTCGGTCAATTCCGACCGACTGGAAGCGCGCGGATTAGCTCTGCCTTCTCCCCATCCGTCAACAGAAGGTCGATCTTCGTCAGCTCCGCATCGGTGCCGGGTGTGGACAGGATCGGAATGTCGAGGGAAAAACCGTGTGCGTCGGAGGCCGCGACCGGCACGCCGAAGCCCCAGCCTTCGGGCGCGGCCACAAAGGCGTCGGTTGGGGGCGGCCCCTCGCGCGAAGCGCTCGCGACATGCAGCCGGCCCTGCCGCACCGAAGCCTCGATCTCGGGCGGCTGAACGTCCCGTGGAAGCGCCGCAAGCGCGCGGCGAACGGCTGCTCGCGCGTTGAGGCTTGTCGAAGGCTTGCCTTCCAGTTCGACGTGAACAGGCAAACAAAGCTCGCGGCAGAGACCGATCAAGATGTCGGCCCGCAGGATCGACGTTTCGCCCGGCTTCGCCTCGCCCATGACAACAAAGGAGACGGGCTCGGCATAGCCGATGCTCTCAATGTCACCCTCGCGAAACCGCGTTGGAACCGGCAGAAGAATACGAGCGTCTTCAACCCCGGCGCTGTTGTCGAGCTGGATCGCCGGGGCAAGTCCCACCGGACCGGGCGAGATCCAGTAGGTTTTCCAGCCCGGCTTGAGATCGATCGAGAGCGCGGCCTGAACGCGACCGTTCTCCTCCATGACGTCCAGCCGCATATGCGCGCCCTCCACCTCGATTTCGGATGCGGCGCATGCGGGACCGGCAGCCACCGACACAGCCGCCAGAAGCGCGAGGAAGAGCCAGCCTCTTGCGAGCCTGTGCGGCAGCTGGAAAAAATCGAAACGCCGCATTTCAAAACCTCATGTCGCTGATGCAAAACCGGCAGGACAGCTTTATCTTAGGCTCATGGACTTCGAGAACATTCGCAACCGATCCGACGAAGCCTCTTCCCTGGAAGGGCACTTTCTCATCGCCATGCCGGGCATGGAGGACGAGCGCTTCTCGCGCTCGGTCGTTTATATCTGTGCGCATTCGTCGAGCGGCGCGATGGGTTTCATCGTCAATAAGGCGCAGCCGCTCAGCTTCGCAGCGCTTTTGACGCAATTGGAGATCGTGAGCGATCCCAACGAGATTCGCCTGCCGCAAAAGGGGCGGGAGGTTCCCGTTTGCCAAGGCGGGCCGGTCGAGCAGGGGCGCGGCTTCGTTCTGCATTCCGAAGATTACGATTCCGAGTCAACCGTCAGCGTCGATGATGGCATTGCCCTGACGCCGACGCTCGACATTCTGAAGGCGATTTCGAGCGGCGTCGGCCCGTCTACGGCGATCATGGTGCTCGGCTATGCCGGCTGGAGCCCTGGCCAGCTCGAATCCGAAATCGCCGCCAACGGATGGCTGACTTGCCGCGCCGATCTCGACATCGTGTTTGATGCCGAACTCGACAACAAATACACCCGCGCGCTTGCCATCCTCGGCATCAATCCCGCGTTTCTGACGAGCGAAGCCGGCCACGCCTGAGGCGTTGGCCTCGCCGCTCGCTTGCAAGGGATAGCCGCCTCAGACGACGGCTGCCTTGCGGCCCTGCCGATCCTGAAGCCGCCGGCGCGCTTCCTCGGCGGTGAGCGGCGGCGAGAACATGAAGCTCTGAACATATTCGCAGTTCAGCTGGCGAAGCCGTTGCGCGTCGATCTCCTTATCGACGCCTTCGGCGACCACGGCGAGCCCGAGCTCATGCGCCATGGTCACGATCGACTGCACGATGATTTGCTTCTGCGGATGCGCGTCACCGCGCAGGAATGTCTGGTCGATCTTCAGCGTATCGAACGGAAAGCGGATCAAATAGGAAAGGGCGGAATAACCCGTTCCGAAATCGTCCAGCGACAGGCCGACGCCCATCTCTTTGAGGCGCTCGAGAAGCTTGGCCGAGCGTTCGGGATTGTCCATGACGAGCGATTCGGTCAGCTCCAGCTTCAGCGTCTCGGGCGGCAAGTTGTAGCGTTTCAGAATGTGCCGGACATCGTTCAGCAGATCCTGGCGGATGAGCTGGCGGCTGGAGATATTGACCGAGCAGAAGAGCTTGGATTGGCCCGGCAGCTTCTGCCAGTCCGACAGACGCCTTGTGGCCTCGTCCAAGGCGAACTGGCCGAGCTGCACGATCAGGCCGGTATTCTCGGCCATCGGGATGAATTCATAGGGTGAGATCGGTCCGCGCTTGGCGTGGTTCCAGCGCAGCAAGGCTTCGAAGCCGACGATCTCGCTCGACGACAGCTTTACGATCGGCTGGAACATGAGCGACAGCTCGTTGCGCCCGAAAGCGCGGCGCAGGTCCGATTCCAGTTCGACGCGGCCCGAGGCGTGGGTCTTGTAGCCGGGTCGGAAGGGCTCGATGCGATCCCCACCGAGCCGCTTGGCCTGATACATGGCGAGTTCCGCGTCGCGTAGAACCTCATCCGCGCTGGCGCCATCCGTCCATCCCGTCAGGCCGATCGAGGCCGTGAGGATGATATCGCGGTCGCCGAACGTGATCGGCGCACGAACGACTTCGCGCAACGCCTCGGCGAAGGAGCCGACCGCTCCGATCTCGGCTTCTGACATGAGGATCAGACCGAACTGATCGCCCGTCAGCCGCGCCAGCGAATCCTGCGGCTTGAGGACGCGTTTCAAGCGCCGGCCGAGCGTGAGGATGATCGTGTCGCCGGTCGCCATGCCGAAATCATCGTTGACCTGCTTGAACCGGTCGATGTCGATGACGAAGAGCGTCGGCCGCACGTCCGGGTGGCTCGCGGCGAGGGCCGCGATGGAGTTCAGCCGGTCGATGAAGAGTTCGCGGTTGGGCAGGCCGGTCAGCTGGTCATGCAGCGCGTCATGCAGAAGGCGCTCCTCGGCCTTCTTCCGGTCGGTCACGTCCTTGAGCGTGCCGACACAGCGCACGACCTCACCGTTCGAGCCGAGCACAGGCCGGGCCTGCAGGTTCATCCAGTGGTAATGCCCGTCGTCGCTCCGCAGGCGGAAATCCTGCGCGATGCGGCCACGACGATGTTCGAGGATCGTGTCGAGCGTGATCTTGAAACGATCCCGATCGTCCGGGTGCAGGATGGGAAGCCAGTCCCGCGCCGGTCCGTTCATGGCTGCCACCGGCATCCCCAGGAGACCGTCCGTGTCGGAGCCCGCGAAGATTCGGTCACGCGCAACGTCCCAGTCCCAGATCGCATCGCCGGTTCCCGCCAGCGCCAGAGCGCGGCGCTCCATGTCGGACAGGAGCCCGCTGCCGAAACTGCCATTGCCGGCGAAGGCGTGCTGCATGACCGTAAAGCCGATGAGCAGGACGACGAGCACCAGACCGCCGCCCAATGCCGGTTGAATGATGTCGTTATGGATTTGGCCGGTGATCGTCAGCCATCCCGTGGCGAGCCACGCAATGATCAGCAGCCAGGTCGGGATCAGCATGATCGCCCGGTCGTAGCGCATGGCCGAGAGATAGAGGATCAAGAGAAGACCCACCCCGGCCGTGGCGGCCATGGACATGCGCGCGATGCCGGACGCCATCGGCGGATCGAACGCGGCGAGGGCACCGAGGCCGCCGAGGCCCACCAGCCAAAGCGCCGTGAACGCGGAGAGAATCCCGTGCCAGCGGTTGAGGTTCAGATAGGCATAGAGAAACACGACCAGGGTGAAGGCGAGGGCCACTTCCGTGCCTGCGCGCCAGATGCGCTCCTCACCCGGCACGATGGGCACCAGCTTCTGCCAGAAATCGAAATCGATGCAGATATAGGCCAGTACGGCCCAGGCGAGGGCGGCGGTCGCGGGGAACATGGGCGACCCCTTCACGACGAAAAGGATCGTCAGGAACACCGCGAGCAGGCCGGCGATACCGAGCACGATGCCGCGATACAGCGTGAAGGCGTTCACCGTGTCCTTATAGGCATTGGGCTCCCAAAGGCGGATTTCCGGCAGCTTGTCGCTGGCCAGTTCCGCCACGAAGGTGATCACCGTGCCGGGGTCGAGCGTCACAAGGAAGACATCGGCTTCCGGGCTATCCTGCCGGTCGAGCGCGAAGCCCTCCGACGGTGTGATGGCGACGATGCGCTGCGAGCCGAGATCGGGCCAGACCAGCCCGGAGCCCGACAGCCGGAAATGTGGCGCGACGACCAATCGGTCGATCTGCTCGTCCGTGTTGTTGGCGAGCGCGAAGACGGCCCAATTTCCCGATGGATTGGACGAGCTGGACTCGACTTCGATGCGCCTCACGATTCCGTCCGAGCCTGGGATGGTCGAAACCTGGAAGTTCGCTCCACGCCCGCGATGGATGTCGATCGCGGGCGCCAGATCGATCGCTACATCCTCGCGTCCGATGCTCACGGGGGCGAACGCGCTGGCGGGCGTCGCACAGGCCCAAGCCAGCAGGAAGACGCCAAGCAGGCAGAAGAGAAAGGCCGGGGATCGGGAGAGTTTGGGCATGGAAAACGTCAAGGTCTTGTCCCGGCGAGCGAAGGGGCGGACATCGAATCGGCATGATAACCGGCGCTGGCGGCCCAGTCTTCGGCCAACAAGGAATAGAGTAGGTGATCCTCCCAGACACCGGCTATTTTGAGATATTGCCGGAGATGGCCTTCCCGGCGGAATCCACAGGACTCAAGAAGGCCGATCGATCGGCCGTTGCGCGGAACACAGGCCGCTTCGACGCGGTGCAACCCTTCGATCTCGAAGGCGAAGATACAGATCGTACGAACCGCGCGGCTCATGATGCCCCGCCCTGCGTGGCGTTCGCCCATCCAATAACCCAGCGTCGCCGATTGGGCCACGCCGCGCTGGATGCGTCCAAGCGTCAGGCCACCGTAGAGAACCTGCCCCGTTGGATCGAACACGAAGAAGGTATAGCTGCCGCGCTCCCGTGCATCGCGGCGGTAACGCGAAAGGCGTAAGCGGAAGGCCGGGCGGCTGAGTTCCCCCGGAGACCAGCTGGGCTCCCACGGCGTGAGAAAGGCTCGGCTTTCCTCCCGAAGCGCCCTCCAGCGCTCATAATCGCCGGGACGCGGCATCCGCAGCAGGATTCCGGGACCGTTCAGCACCGGCTGAGCCGATGCCTGAACCCAAGTCAACCAACCCATCCGGCTGGGATCAGCTGACCGCAGCGGCGGCGCGCAGTGGGGCCGATGCGCTACGACCGGCCCCACCTTGCATCAAGGTCTCCGACGACGGCAAACGCGACACCGGACCGATCGCCGCAAGGGTCGGAACGGTGTCGATGAAGGTCGCCTCCGCAAGCCCTGCCAGACGCGTCGCCGTGATGGCGTCGAGCCGATCCAGCAACTCGGTATTGGCGATGACCGAGCCGTTGAACATCAGCTGGCGCGCCATCTGGCCCGCGCGCGATGCCGGGCTTTCCTGGCTCATCAAGAGGCTGGAGCGCATCTGCGCCCGGGCGCGCACGACTTCCTTCTCGGTGATGCCGTCCGCTGCGCGAACCAGTTCCTCGACAATGACGGGCGCGAGCTCGGCCAGTTCTTCCTCACCCGTCGCGGCGTGAACGCCAAAAATGCCGCTATCGGAGAAGCTCCAGTGGAAGGCCGAGATCGCGTAGCAGAGCCCGCGCGTTTCCCGCACCTCCTGAAACAAACGAGACGACATGCCGCCGCCCAGGATGATCGACAGGACCTGCGCGGAATAGAAATCGCGCTGATAATAGGGGCGGCCTTTGAAGCCCAGCACCATCTGCGCGTCGGACAGATCGCGTTCTTCGCGGAACTCGCCGCCCGTATAGAGCGCGGGCGTGCGTTCTGGCAGGGCGCCCCCCATGGGCGCTTGTGCGCCGAAAGCGGCCGAGACACGGTCCACGATGTCCTGATGCGACACGGCGCCGGCCGCCGAAACCACCATGCGGTCCGGCGCGTAATGGCGCGTGAGATAGGTCCGCAGATCATCCGGGGTGAAGGAGCGCACGCTTTCGCGCGTGCCCAGGATCGGTCGCCCGATGATCTGGTTGGCGAAGGCGGATTGCTGGAAATGGTCGAACACGATGTCGTCCGGCGTATCCTCGGCTGCGCCGAGTTCCTGCAGGACGACCTGTTGCTCCCGCTCCAGCTCTTCCTCGTCGAAGCGTGAATCGAGCAGGATGTCCGACAGAATGTCGATCGCCAGCGGTACGTCGTTCTTCATCACGCGAGCGTAGAAGGCGGTCGTTTCGACGCTGGTGGAGGCGTTGAGCTCTCCGCCGACATCTTCGATCTCTTCGGCGATCTGCCGGGCCGAACGGCGCGACGTGCCTTTGAACGCCATGTGCTCGAGAAGATGCGCGATGCCATGCTCGCGATCGGTCTCGTCGCGCGCACCGGCCTTGACCCAGACGCCCAGCGCCGCGCTTTCCAGAGTCGGCATGGTTTCGGTCGCGACCGTCAACCCGTTGGAGAGGCGAGTGACCTCGACGCTCATGCTGCGGCCCCGTGGCGCACGGCGCGGCTGCGCTCACGGATAAAGGCTTCGATCGCATCGAGATCGTTCGGCAGCACGTCGAACTTTTCCTCGCGACTCATCAAGTCACCATGGCTGGGCGGCAGCGGAGGCTCGACGCCGCAGGCCGCCTTCACCGAAGCCGGGAATTTGGCCGGATGCGCCGTTCCGAGCGTGATCATCGGGATATCGCCCATATGCTGGTCCGCCACGGCAACGCCGACCGCCGTATGCGGATCGAGGAGATAGGCCGTCGTCCCGAGATAGGTCTTGATCGTCTCGGCTGTTCCTGCTTCGTCCGTGCGCCCGGCGTCGAACTCGGCGCGGATGGCCTGGATCATCGGTTCGGGCAGGGTGAAGGCGCCGGACTGGCGAAGCTGCTGCATCAGACGGCGAACCGTTTCCGCATCGCGCCCGCTCGCCTCGAACAGGAGACGCTCGAAATTCGAGGAAATCTCGATGTCCATGGAGGGCGACATGGTGGCGTGAACGCCTTCCATCTCGTAGCGCCCGCTTCTCATCGTGCGCTCGAGAATGTCGTTCTTGTTGGTGGCGATGATGAGCCGATCCACCGGCAGGCCCATGCGCTTGGCGGCAAAGCCGGCGAAGATGTCACCGAAATTGCCGGTCGGCACCGTGAAGGACACCGTGCGGCGGGGCGCGCCGACGCTCGCGGCCGCCGTGAAATAATAGACGATCTGGGCCATGACGCGGGCCCAGTTGATCGAGTTGACGCCCGAAAGAGCCGTCTCGGCGCGGAACTTCGCGTCGTTGAACATGCTCTTCACAAGAGCCTGGCAGTCGTCGAACGTGCCTTCCACCGCGAGCGCATGAACGTTCGGTCGTCCGGCCGTCGTCATCTGGCGCTGCTGGACGGGGGAAACGCGGCCCTTCGGGAAGAGAATGAACATGTCGGTGCGCTCGCTGCCCGCGAAGGCCGCGATGGCGGCGCCGCCCGTGTCGCCCGAGGTCGCGCCGACGATCGTGGCGCGGCGCTGGCGCTGCGTCAGCACATGGTCCATCAGCCGCGCCAGAAGCTGCATCGCCACATCCTTGAAGGCAAGCGTCGGGCCATGGAACAGTTCGAGCACGAAATGCCGATCGCCGATCTGAACGAGCGGGGCGACGGCGGGATGGCGGAAGGTCGCATAGGCCTCGCGCACCATGCGCTCCAGATCGGCCTGAGCGATCTCGCCGCCCACGAAAGGCGTCAGGACCTCCAGCGCTACCTCGGCATACGGGCGACCGGCGAAGGAGGCGATGGTCTCGGGCGAGAGGGTCGGCCAGGTTTCCGGAACGTAAAGACCGCCGTCCGTCGCAAGGCCGGCCAGGAGAACGTCAGCAAAACCAAGGGTCGGAGCTTCGCCCCGCGAACTCACATATCTCAACGACAACTCCCGTGCGCCCTTGCGGGCGGCTTGCTTCGGCTCGGAGGAAACGGTCTTCGCTTCTCCATGCCAAGACTGGTCGCAACCTGGCTGGGTGCCTGATATAGACCGAGCGACACCCCTATGGGAAGAACCGCGGATGCATATGTCGAGACGCAGCCCCTTCCAGAATCTGCTTTTTTTGACCCTGGCCGGCCTCAGCGCCGCCGGTTGCAGCACGTCGGGCGGAGGGCCGGCACCCGTCGCCCCCTCGTCCGCCAGCCTTCCGGCCTCGCCCGCGCAGGTCGCGAGCGCGGGAAGGGTCGCGGACTATTGCCCGCAGGTCGCCTTGCGCGAAGGCACCGCCATCCTGCGTAAGGGCTCGGGAGATTCTGTGGACTATGTCGCCTCCATCACCGGCACGACGCGGTCCTGCCGCGAGCGCGACGGGCAGTATTTCATGGAAGTCGCGGTTACCGGGCGCGTCGTGCCGGGGCCGGTCTCGAAGGGCGGAACGGTCGATCTGCCGCTGCGCGTGGCGATCGTGGACAATGGCAAGCTCGTCTATAGCCAGCTGGGTCACCAAGGCGCGCTTCTGGATTCAACGGGCGGCGCGGTGAACTTCTCCTATATCGACCGCAACATCCGCTTCCCCAAGCCCGCCGGCAAGACGCTCACGATCTATGCCGGCTTCGACGAAGGGCCGCCGGCGCCGGCCGTAGCCGCTGAGGGCAAGACCGGCCGCTGAATGGTGCGACGGGGGCGGCCGGTCAGGCCGCTTCCCAATTGCTGAAAGCCTCCACGACGCCGGGAAATTCCGAGAGGCGACGGATCACGGTTTCCGCGCCCGCTTCGGCCAGCGCATGGCCGTGGCCGTCATAGCTGTGCTGTCCGCCGGTGAAGCCGACGACCCGGCAGCCCGCCGCAACGGCTGCGGCAACGCCGTGAACGGAATCCTCCAGAACGATGGTTTCGCGCGGCGCGGTCTCGAACTGACGGCAGCCATAGAGATAGACGTCCGGCGCGGGCTTGGGCCGCTTCGTGCCGACTTCGCGCGAGGCATAGACATAGGGACGGAAACGGTCCCAAAGCTTGGTCGGCTCCAGAACGATCTTCAGCCGCTCGGATGAGGAGTTCGAGCAGATGGCGCGGGGCAGGTCGAGCCGATCGAGCATCTCATGGACGCCCGCAATCGGCGTGATCTCGGCGGCGAGGCGACGGTCGAGTTCCACTCGCTGACGCTCGGCATAATCCTCGGGAAAACGAATTCCCGCTTCCGCCGTCAGGAGTTCGAGAATGCGGTCCTGCGTCAGGCCGGCGAAGCGCTCGGCGATCTCGTTGGCGGATATTTCGTATCCCAGTTCCTTCAGGAGCGAGGCGTCCACCTTGGCGGAGATGATTTCGGAATCGACGAGCACGCCGTCGCAATCGAACAGAATGAGGGAGAGTGCCATCGTGGCCTTTCGAGGTTCTCTGCGGGCCTCGGCCGAACTCGCGTTCCTGAGCCGCTCCCGGATGCTGTCGCGGCACCGGTTCGAGGGCCGCTCATGCTCCGCTGCGACGACGAAACCCAAGTGAGACAGGGGCGGGCGGGGATGCGGCGGGGTTAGCACGCTTCGCAGCCGGAGGCCAATCGATGGGTCACTTCATGGCTCGTTAACCCTCTTCGGTAACCATAAGCACATGAGGGGCGGCGGTGATTTGGAGCCGGAGCCCGGTGTGATCCCGCGGTGTTGTCGCGTTGAGTGGGTGGTGTTGGCGCTATGTCCAGGTCCGGTGCGGTTCGCGTGTCTTGTGCAGTGCCAGCGTCGAAGGCCGCGCCCGCAGCGGAGCGCCTGGGCGCAGGCGCGCCGCTGGGCTTCGCCGGTGCGGGGGCTCCGGCCCTCTCGCCAAGCCAGCCCGAATGGCTCGACACGATCATCAAAGGCGACTGCGTGTCCCGCATGGCCGCGCTGCCCGCCGGCAGCGTCGATGCCATCTTCGCCGACCCGCCCTACAATCTTCAGCTCGGCGGCGATCTCACGCGCCCCGACCAGTCCCGCGTCGATGCCGTCACCGAGGAGTGGGACCGGTTCGAGAGCTTCGAGGCCTATGACGCCTTCACGCGGGCTTGGCTGCTCGCT
>NZ_BBWS01000028.1:0-16110 GCF_001463925.1 Aureimonas sp. N4
TACGCAGATGCGCTCGGATTGGCTGTTCCCGATCTGCTCGGGCGCGGAACGCCTGCGCGACGAGGAGGGCGGCAAGGTGCACCCGACGCAGAAGCCCGAGGCGCTTCTGGCGCGCGTGATCCTGTCGTCCACCAAGCCGGGCGACACGATCCTCGATCCGTTCTTCGGCACGGGCACGACCGGGGCGGTGGCCAAGCGCCTGGGGCGGCATTTCGTGGGCATCGAGCGCGAGGACAGCTATATCGAGGCGGCGGCCGAGCGCATTCTGGAGGTCGAGCCTTTGTCGGCGGACGCGCTGGCGACCAATGGCGGCAAGCGGGCCGAGCCGCGCGTGCCCTTTGCGACGCTTCTCGACATGGGCCTCGTCCAGCCCGGCACGATGCTGAGCTGCGCGCGGGGGCGTCACCGGGCCTATGTCCAGGCGGACGGGACGATCCGGGCCGAGGGCGCGGAGCCGGCTTCGATCCACAAGATCGGAGCGCGGGTGCAGGGGCTCGACGCCTGCAACGGCTGGACCTTCTGGCATGTCGTGGACGGGGCCAGCCTCAAGCCGATCGACGCGTTGCGCCAGATCGTGCGCGACGCCATCGCAAAGGCCGGGCTCTAGCGAGACGAATCGGCGGCCAAAGCCGCCTCGACGGCCTTGCGCATCAGCGTCGGCAATCCGGCGGCATTCAGATCGCCGGCCTGTGCCCACCAGCCTGCGTCGGTCGGCTCGGCTTCGATCGTCGCCAGCCAGACTTCCAGCGTCAGGTCGAAATGGGTGAAGCCATGGGTGACTTCGCCCGCGCGCCGCCAGTCGGCTGCGAAGGGCGCGGCGCTAGATCCCGTCGCCCCATCAGTTTTCGAACTCCAGTCGGTGGTGAAGGGTTCGGCCATGCCCCCGAGCATTCCCGACGCCGGTCGGCGGCGGAGCAGGATCGCGCCGTCGCGCGCCCGCCGGGCCACGAAAGCCGCACCACGCCGGGACGGTTTCGCCTTCTTGGCGAGTTTCTTCGGAAACTCGTCCTGCCGCCCCTCTTGCCGCGCCACGCAGCCCTCGCTGACGGGGCAAAGGATGCAGGTCGGCGATCGGGGCGTGCAGATGGTAGCACCCAAATCCATCATGGCCTGGGCAAAGTCGCCGGCGCGGCTCTGTGGCGTCATCTCCGCGACGCGCATGCGAATTGCCTTGCGCGCGGCGGGCAGGGGCGTCTCGATCGCGTAAAGCCGTGTCGTTACCCGTTCGATATTGCCGTCCACCACGGGCGCCGGCTCCTCGAAGGCGATGGAGGCGATGGCCGCCGAAGTGTAGTCGCCGATCCCGGGAAGATCGCGCAAGGCATCGGCGGTTTCGGGAAAGCGACCGTTTCGATGGCGCGTCACTTCGCGGGCGCAGGCGAGAAGGTTGCGCGCGCGGGCGTAATAGCCAAGCCCCGCCCAGGCGGCCATGACATCCTCGTCGGCCGCGTTCGCCAGCGCTTGGACATTTGGCCAACGCCCTGTGAAAACGGCAAAATAGCTTTTGACCGCGGCCACCGTCGTCTGTTGCAGCATGACCTCCGACAGCCAGACCCGGTAGGGATCGGGCCGCACGCCCTGCGCGCGGTCGCCGGGTGAAACGCGCCAAGGCAGACTGCGGGCATGGCGATCATACCAGCCCAGCAATCGATCCGAAAAAGGAGGCAATCCGGTCATGCCGACCTCGCGGCTTGACTTCGAGCCTGTGCCCGTCCATCCGACGCGCTGATCGCCGGCAGCCGTGATGCCGCCGTCCAGCGGGATATATTCTTGAAGATCGAATTCTTCGTCATCAACCTCGACCGCTCGCCCGAACGCCTCGCCGCCATTCGCGCGGAAGCCGCCGCCTCGGGCATCGACCTGATACGGGTCGCCGCCGTGGATGGAAAGAGCGTGCCGGACGCGGAACGCGTGCTTCTCGATCGGTCCGGCTTTCTGCGCGACCATGGGAAGCGGCCGATGGACGGGGAATATGGCTGCTATGCCAGCCATCTTGCGGCCTTGCGCCGCATCGCCGCCAGCGAGGCGGAGGCGGGCGTGATCTTCGAGGACGACATCAAGCCGCTGCCCGATCTCGCGCCCGTTCTGGAAGCCCTGGCGGATCGGGACGATTGGGACGTGGTGCGCTTTGCCCATCATCGCCGCGCGGCGCGCAAGGTGGTGCGCGACCTCCCACGCGGCCGCCAACTCTGCGCGACCTATTTCGGGCCGACCGGGAGCGCTGCCGCCTATATCGTTCGCCGCGAGGCAGCCGGGCGGCTGGCCGATGCGCTCACCCCGATGCGTCTTCCTTATGATGTCGCGTTGGAGCGCGGCTGGGCGACGGGCCTGCGCACCTATGACATCTGGCCCGATCTGGTCGGCTTCGGATCGCTGTCGAAGACCAGCCTGACGCGGGAAACCAGCCAGTACGCCGCGATGAAACTTCCCGCATGGCGGCGTCTGCCGACGCTGGCCTTCCGCACGCAGGATCTGGCGCGGCGCATCTGGCGCACCGCGACCACGGGACGACACATGACATGACCATCATGGGCCGGACACTTCTTCTGCGCCGCAGGATCGACCCTTTCATTCTGGGCGGTGGCATTTTTCTGCTGGGCCTCATGCTGGGTGCGGGCAAGGTCGCCTTTCTGTTCTTCGCGCTCTGCGGCCTCTACCTTGCTTTGATCCGCCACCGCGCCCGCCGAAGCGCACCGGTGGTTTTCTCCGGCCTGCTTCTCGCTTGGTCCTTCTGGCAAATCGGCCTCAGCCTCCTGCGCGGAGAGCCGGTCTCGGGGAATCGGGTCCTGTCCTATGCCGCAATCGAGTTGGCCTTCGTGTTCTTTCCGATCGGGCTCTGTCTCGTGAGACGACCGGCAGACGCGCTGGCGACGGGCGCACGTCTCGCCCTTCTGGCATTGCTGGTGGCAACGCCGATCAACTATGTCATGGTCGGCGATCGCGTCGGGCTCGGCGCGAACGAGGCGCTGTTTGCCTTCGTGGCGGGCGTGGTCGGGCTGGCAGCCCGGCTGCCGGCGGTTCGCCCCTGGCGCTGGCTGCCCAATGGCGCGGGATGGACCTATCTTTCGATCGTTCCGATTCTTCTGTCGGGAACGCGCGCGGCTCTCGTAGTCGTGGTCTTCGCGGCACTTGCGGATGTCCTGCGCATGGCTGGCGGCGGGCGGTTCCGCGTCTCGTGGAAACTCGCCATTGCCGCAGGCCTTGGCTTGATTCTTTTGGCCTACCCCGCCAGTCGGATGCTGAGCGAGCGTTTCGAGAGCGGCGTCAGCGAAGTGCAGAATTTCGAGGCGACCGGAGACGTCACGGGTTCGGTGGATGTGCGGCTCGTCATGTGGAAATCGGCCTTGCTCGTCATCGGCGAGCATCCGCTGATCGGGGTTGGCGGAACGCACAAGATGGAAGCCGCCGGTGAGAAGGCCGGTCGCAACGCCTATATGGTCACCTACTACCAGCACCTGCACAATTTCGTTCTGGATGAGGCGATTTCGAGCGGGCTGATCGGTCTGGGTCTGATGCTCTCGGTCTTCGCGAGCTTTCTGGTCACGGTGTTTCGTCGGACGGCATCGCGCGGTCTGCGAGAAGTTTCCTGTCTTCTCGTCGCCTTTCTCGTGTCCTTCGGCTCGTTTCACGGCGTCCTCCTGAACGAATGGACGTTGATCGTGTTGTTCGGCACGATGGGCACCGTTTTGGCGACGATCGCACGGCAGCGACATTTTCTCCCTGAGTCAGACCTTAAGGGAACACGATGAAGGACGGAGGAGACAAGAGCACACGACCGTCGAAGCCGCGCGGGCCGCGCCCGCTCGCCGATCTCGTCTCCGATCTGGTGGACCCGATCGTGTCCAAACGGGCGGGGATGACGGCTGGGCTTCTCTCGGCTTGGCCGGAGATCGCCGGCCTCCGGCTCGAACAGGGATGCCGCCCGGAGAAGCTTCTCTGGCCGCCGAGGCGTAGCGACGACGATCCGTTCGAGCCGGCCACTCTGGTGGTCGCCTGCGAGGGGGCCTATGTCCTGCGCCTTCAGCACGAAGCGCAGGAACTGCTGACGCGGGTCAACGGCTATTTCGGCTATCCCGCCGTTTCGCGCCTTCGCATCGTTCAGAAGCCCGTGCAGATTCACCGCGTCAGCCGCAAGGTGCCGTCCAAGCCGATCGGCCCCGGCGATCGCCAGATGATCGCGGAAGCGACCTCGCGAATCGAGAACCCGCGCCTTCGCTCCGCGCTGGAGCGCTTCGGCGAAACCGTGCTCGGGCGCAACGCCGCCGAGCGCGATCGCGGCGGGCGATAGTCGTTTTCGACGGGTTTTGCCGGCGGACAGGCGCGCTTACGTTGGATTTGCCACATTTCCTGCGCTAGGTCGGGCATGGCGAAGCCGATGGGGCTTCTTTCGCGAAAGGCCGAGTCGAGATCATGACCCTCCCGAACGAGACGACCCGCATCACATCCGGCGTGGCTTCGAAGCGCAGACGTACGGTCCTCGTCGCGGGCGCGGCCATGCTGGCGATGACGCTGGGCGCGGCGGGAACGGCCTGGAGCCAGAGCGCGACGCCGGCGGAAACCTCCGCCTCCGGCCAGCCCATGACCCGCGCCACCAACCCGTCCGCTGCGACGCCTCCCGCCTCCGAAGGTAAGGTGGATGTCGCCAAGCTCATGGCACCGCAGGCCCTGCCGGATGTGGTGATCGGTAAGGCCGACGCGCCTGTGACGATCGTCGAATATGCCTCGATGACCTGCTCGCACTGCCGCGACTTCCATTCCGAGAGCTACCCGGCGATCAAGAAGGACTATCTCGACACGGGCAAGGCAAAGCTCATCCTTCGCGAGTTCCCCTTCGACCCGCGCGCCGTTGCCGCCTTCATGCTGGCGCGTTGCGCCGGTGACGAGCGTCGCACCGCGATGGTCGATGTCCTGTTCGACCAGCAGCGGGACTGGGCGGCCGCCGAGAATGCCTCCGTCGCGCTCCTGAAGATCGCGCAGCTCGCCGGCATGTCGCAGGATCAGTTCAAGGCCTGCCTCCAGAACACCGAGCTGCAGGGCAAGGTCGTGGCGGTGCAGGAAGCCGGGCAGAAGGAGTTCGGCGTGTCCGCGACACCCACCTTCTTCATCAATGGCGACAAATATGCCGGTGCCATGTCGGCCGATGAGATGGCGGCGATCATCGACAAGCATCTCTGAGACCATCGAAAGATCGAATCATTTGATCTTCGAGATGAAATCGCTCGGGTGCCGCGCTGCAGCATTGGCGCGGCGCGCGCATTTGCGTAAAGATCGCAGGCTGAAGTGATCGCGGTTTCGAAGCCGCCGGGATAGTCAGATATTTCGATGGCCAAAAGACTGTTCACCTTCCGACGAGGTGCCGCCGATCGAACGGCCGATGCGACGGAAGCGCTCGGGCTGAAAGGCTCGAACCTCGCTGTTCTGGCCTCTCTCGATTTGCCGGTGCCGCCGGGGTTCACGATCTCGACGTCGGCCTGGCGCGAGGCCGTGGCGGCGGGGAGCGACCTTCCCCCGGCGCTGCGCAACGAAATGCTGGCGGCCATCGAATGGCTGGAAGGGGTGACGGGGCGCACGTTCGACGGCTCTGACAAACCTCTGCTTCTGGCGGTGCGCACCAGCGCCCGCGCCATCATGCCCGGGCTGGCCGATACGGTTCTCGATGTCGGCCTCAACAATCGCACGGTGGAGCGTCTGGCGCAGGAGCTTGGCGATCTCGGCTTCGCCTTTCGCAGCTATCGTCGTTTCATCGAAAGCTATTGCTCGCTGGTCTATAGCATGGACCCCGGCGAGTTCGACGAGGTGGCCGACAAGCAGCGCGAGCGCTCCGGCTGGCAAGGTGGCGAGCCCCATTCCCTCGTGGATTGGCGCACGCTCATCGGCGCCTACCTGTCCTTCGTGGAGGACGAGGTGGGCGAGGCGATGCCGCAATCGCCTCTCGAACAGCTTTACCGCGTAGTGGAAGCAAGCTTTGCAAGCTGGCGCGGCCCGGTCGCGCGGGCCTTTCGTATGGTGCACGGGATCGGCGAGAACGCCGGTCTGGCGGTTACCATCCATGCCATGATCTTCAACGAGCGGGGCGAGAAATCCGGCACCGGCCGTGCGCTCTCGCGCGACCTCAAGACGGGCGAGCCGCAGCTGACCGGCGAATTTGCGCTGGGCGGCCGGGGTGGCGACGGTATCCAGCCGCATGTGGAGCCGATCGATCTCGGTGCGCCCAGCATTCAATCCCTGTTTCCCGCCGACCTCAGCGCATTGGCCGATCATGCGCGACGCATCGAAGCTCATATGGGCGATGCCTGCGAGATCGATTTTATGGTCGGGGACGGCGAGCTGTTCCTGCTCCAGTCACGCATTCTCAAGCGCAGCGTGGCCGAGGGCATCCGCATCGCCATCGCCATGACGCGCGAAGGGCTGATCGGCGAGGAAGACGCGCTGCTGCGGATCGAGCCCTCGGCGCTTGACCAATTGCTGCATCCCTCGATCGAGCGCGGCGAAGAGGTCGTCGTCATCGGCAAGGGAATGCCGGCCTCGCCGGGCGCTGCGAGCGGGCAGATCGTTTTCTCGTCCGAACAGGCGATCGCGCTGGCGGCCGAAGGGCGCAAGTCCATCCTGGTTCGCAACGAGACCCTGCCGGAGGACGTGCATGGAATGCACGTGACGGAAGGCGTGCTGACAGTTCGCGGCGGCACGACAAGCCACGCCGCCGTTGTCGCGCGCGGCATCGGCAAGCCCTGTGTCACCGGCGCGGGGGCGCTGCGCGTCAATACCGAGGCCGGCACGCTAACGGCGTCCGGCCGAGTGCTGGAATATGGCGACTGGCTGACGATCGATGGTACGACCGGCGAGGTCATTGCCGGCGCGCCCAAGCTCAAACGCCCCTCGCTGACCGGCGACTTCGCCACGCTGATGGAGTTCTCAGACCGCGCACGGCGAATGCGCGTGCGCACCAATGCCGAAACGCCGGCCGAAGCGCGCGCGGCGCGGGCCTTCGGCGCGGAGGGCATCGGCCTTTGCCGCACGGAACATATGTTCTTCGAGGGCGAGCGCATTTCCATGATGCGCGAGATGATCCTGGCGCGCGACGAAGCGGGCCGGCGCGCGGCTCTCGACAAGCTCCTGCCGATCCAGCGCTCCGACTTCATCGAACTGTTCGAGATCATGGCCGGAATGCCGGTGATGATCCGCCTGCTCGACCCGCCGCTTCATGAGTTCCTGCCCAAGGGCGATCAGGAAATCACCGAAACCGCATCCTCGCTCGGCATCAGCGTGGCCGTCGTGAACGAGCGGATCGACGCGCTCCACGAGTTCAACCCGATGCTCGGCCATCGCGGCTGCCGGCTGGCCATCTCTCATCCCGAGATCGTGGAAATGCAGGCGCGCGCGATTTTTGAGGCGGCGATCGAGGCCGGCGAGCGCAAGGGCAAGGCGGTCGTGCCCGAGATCATGGTGCCGCTGGTCGGGCTGCGCAAGGAACTGGATTTCGTGAAGGCGCGCGTCGACGGGGTGGCCAAGCTCGTGATGGCGGAGCGCAACCGCGAGATCACCTATCTCGTGGGAACCATGATCGAATTGCCGCGCGCCATCGTCCGCGCCGACACGATCGCGGAGGTCGCCGACTTCTTCTCCTTCGGCACCAACGACCTGACCCAGACCGTCTATGGCATCTCGCGCGACGACGCGGCGAACTTCCTGTCGGCCTATGAGCGGCAGGGAATCATCGAGCGTGATCCGTTCCAGACGTTGGACATCGAGGGTGTCGGCGAGTTGATCGCGCTCGGCGTCGAGAAGGCGCGCCGCACGCGGCCCGACATTCCGCTCGGCGTCTGCGGCGAGCAGGGCGGCGATCCCGCGTCCATCGCCTTCTTCGAGCGCACGGGGCTGGATTACGTGTCCTGCTCACCGTATCGCGTGCCGATTGCTCGTCTGGCTGCCGCGCAGGCGGCAATCCGGTTCGAGCGCGCTATCCGCACGGCGGCTGCACCTAAAACTCGCACGAGGTTCTAGAGCATTTCCAGCGAAAGCCGAGGTGCCTTTCGCGCACGGACAACGCGTGTCACCGACCCCTCACAGCCTCGTCATTCCGCCTTGGACTCGGCGGCTGGACAAGCCGCCGGATCTTCGGAACACTTGACCGCTCAGACGCCGGGCAGCGGCGCGAATGGCGGGAGGAAAGTGTGATGTTGGGCTTGATGCAGGACTGGCCGCTTCTGTGCACGAAGGTGATCGATCACGCGGCGCTCAACCATGGCGCGCGCGAGATCGTGTCCCGCTCGGTGGAAGGGCCAATCCATCGCACGACCTATGCTGACGTCCGCGTCCGCGCGCTCCGCTTGGCCAAGCGCCTTCAGGCGGACGGCATCCAGTCTGGTTCTCGAGTCGCCACCATGGCCTGGAACACCTGGCGTCACCTGGAATGCTGGTACGGCATCGTCGGGGCGGGGGCGGTCTATCACACGCTGAACCCGCGTTTGTTCCCCGATCAGATCGCCTGGATCATGAACGATGCCGAGGACGAAATCCTCTTCGCCGATCTGACCTTCCTGCCCATCCTCGAAGCGGTGGCGCCGCGTGTACCGAGCCTGCGCCGCATCGTGATCCTGACCGACGAAGCGCATCTGCCGGAGAGCACGCTCGACATCGTGCCCTACGAGACATGGCTGGCCGAGGCGGACGAGGATTTCCAATGGGTCAAGCTCGATGAGCGGGACGCCGCCGGCATGTGCTACACCTCAGGCACGACGGGGATGCCGAAAGGCGTTGTCTATTCGCATCGCTCGAACGTTCTCCATTCCATGATCGCGATCCAGCCGGACGCGATGAATCTGTCCTGCCGCGACCGGATCATGCCCGTCGTCCCACTCTTCCACGCCAACGGCTGGGGCATTGCCTTTTCCTGTCCAATGGTGGGCGCGGCGATGGTTTTGCCGGGGCCGAAAATGGATGGCGCGTCGATCCATGAGCTGTTGACGAGCGAGCGCGTGACCTTCAGCGCGGCGGTGCCGACGGTTTGGATGATGCTGCTTCAGCATCTTCAGGCGAGCGGCGGTCTCCTGCCTGATCTCAAGCGCGTGGTGATCGGCGGTGCGGCTTGTCCGCGCGCCATTCTCGAGGCGTTCGAGAAGCGATACGGTGTGGAGGTCGTCCATGCCTGGGGCATGACCGAAACGAGCCCGCTCGGCACGCTGAATGCGCCGACGCCGGAATGGGACGGTTTGGACGACGAGATGCTTTACGCGCTCAAATCCAAACAAGGCCGCGCCCCGTTCGGCGTGGAGATCAAGGTGACGGATGATGAGGACCGCGAATTGCCGCGGGACGGCCGACGTTTCGGTCGCCTGAAGGTTCGCGGCTTGGCCATTTCCTCGGCCTATCACAAGGGGGCGGGCTCGGAGGCTTTCGGGGCGGACGACTGGTTCGATACGGGCGATGTCGCCCATATCGACGCCAACGGGACCATGCAGATCACTGACCGCGCCAAGGACGTCATCAAGTCCGGCGGCGAATGGATTTCGACGATCGAGCTGGAAAATCTGGCGGTCGGCCATCCCGATGTCGCGGAGGCTGCGGTGATCGGGGTTGCGCATCCCAAATGGGACGAGCGCCCGCTTCTCGTCGTCGTCCCACGCGAGGGCGCGCGGCTGACGCGCCAGGACTTGATCGATCACCTGAACGGGCGGGTCGCGCGCTGGTGGATGCCCGATGACGTGGTGTTCGTGGATGCAATTCCGCACACGGCCACCGGCAAGATCCAGAAGATGGAGTTGCGCAAGCAGTTCGCCTCCTATCGTCTGCCGACGAGCGAAAGCGCGGCTTGAACTGTCGCGCCTCGCCGGCATCTGATACACCGCTGAGGACGAAAAGCGGGGCGGCGACGTGGCGGGACATTATCTGACGGGGCGCAGCCGGAGCGCGGACTGGGCCTGGAACCTTGCCCTGTTCGCCCTCGCGCTGCTTCCCGTCTCGGTCCTGTTCTTTCGCCTGCATCTCCTCGATCAAGCGGTCCTGTCGCTTTCCCTCGCCTTGGCGGGCGGGCTCGCGGCGCTGGGGTTGCTTCTGGCGGTCTTTGCCATTCTCCTGATCTGGCGCAACGGCGCGCGCGGGGGCGCTCGGGCCATCGGGGCGCTGCTGGTCGGCGGGCTGGCTGCCGCGCCCTTTCTGGGAGCGGCCTATCTCTTATCGAAATATCCCGAAGGCCACGCGGCCGAAACGACCGGGATGAGTGCCATGGCTCTTGCGGCCCAGCCCATCCCGACGCAGGACGGCGTTCTGGTCGGGCGCGACTTTCAGGCGACGGCTTCGACCGTGTTTCAGGCTGCGCGAACCGCCATGGAAAAGCGCGGCATGGTGCTGGTCGATGTGCGCACACCCGACATGGCGCGCCCGGAAGGGCCTGATCTCGGCGTCTCCGGCACGGTGCTCGTGCCGATCCCGACGCTGCGCGACTCGCTTCGTTTGGACGAAGAGGAAGACGAAGAGACAGACGAGTTCGCCGATCTCGATTCCGACGATTATACAATTCAGGCCACCGCCTATGCGCCGCTCTTCGCGTTCCCGAGCGACATGACGATCCGTATCGTCGAGAATGACGGGACAACCTATGTCGATGTCCGTTCGGTTTCGCGTACTCTGGAGCGCGATCTCGGCGAGAACCGCCGGCTGATCCAGGGTTTTCTGGATCGGCTGGACGAGGCGATGAAGGTGCTGGAAGGCGTCGCGCCGGAAAGCTGAGCTGGTTGCCTTAACGAGGTTCGAAACGCCCGCTCAAGGCACAGTCGCCTTCCGTCGCCACCAGCCCGCGCTCGCATAGATTTTCAAGATGCGCGAAGACCGAGAGTGCCGCCGCGCCGTGCAGCGCCACCGGCGTGCTGCGATAGATGGCCCTCACGATGTCGGGAATCATTCGATCTCCCGCGCGAACACGCTCCAGAATGGCCTGCTCGCGCATGCGCCGGTGGGTGCGCAGCGCCCGCACGAAGGCGAGGGGCTTGGTGATCGGCCCGCCATGGCCGGGCAGATAGAGCGTATCCGAGCGAAGCAGGAGCTTGTCGAGCGAGGTCATATAGTCCGCCATCCCACCATCCGGCGGGGCGACGATCGATGTCGACCAGGACATCACATGATCGCCTGAGAAGAGGATGCCGGATCCCTCCAGTGCGAAAGCCATGTGATTGGCGGTATGGCCAGGGGTCGCGATGCCGGTGATCCGCCCGGCGGCGGTCGTCATAGTCTCTCCGTCTCGCAACGTCCTGTCGGGCCGAAACGCGTGATCGGCGGCGGCGTCCAGACGGTTGATCTCGTTGGCGGCGAGAGGACGCGCGGTTCGATGCGGGCCTTCCGCTGCGACAGGGGCGCCGGTTCGTGCCTTCAAGGCGTCGCACAGGCCGCTGTGGTCGAGATGGGTATGCGTCACCAGTATCAACTCGACGGGCCGACCGTCGATGGCACGCAGCAACGCTTCGAGATGGCGCTCGTCCCTTGGGCCGGGGTCGATCACGAGCAATCTGTCCCGGCCCAAAAGATAGGTGTTCGTGCCGGTGAAGGTCATCGGGCTGGCATTGGGCGCCGTCAGGCGCACGATCTCCGGCGCGACTTCGACGGGGCGACCATGCTCGGGCTGAAAATTCGTATCGAGATCGAGGCTCATCGGCGCATGAGGTCGTCAGATCGGGCGGTGGAGTCAAGGGGTGTTTGATACGCGGCCGGGCACGGAGTATAGGGCCTGATGACTTGGACCATCGTCGCTCTCTACCGTTTCGTTTCCATTCCGGATTTGCCCTCGCTGCGCGCCGAGCTCTTCGAGTTCGCGCAGGCGCGTGGCATCTTCGGCACGTTGCTACTCGCCTCCGAAGGCGTCAACGGAACCGTTGCCGGCAGCGCCGAGGCCATTGGCGAGCTGGTGGACGAACTCGACCGGCGACTGGGCGTCCGCCAAGGCGAGGTGAAATATTCAAAGGCCGACGATCGCCCCTTCGCGCGGCTGAAAGTGCGCATTCGCCCCGAGATCATCACCATGCGCGCGCCCGAGGCCGACCCGACCCGGCAGGTCGGAACCTATGTCGCCCCGGCCGACTGGAACGCTCTTTTGGCCGACTCCGACGTTCTCGTGATCGACACGCGAAATCGATATGAGACCAAGGTCGGAACCTTCGAGAATGCCGTCGATCCGGAGATCGACAGCTTCACCGAGTTCAAGGATTTCGTTCGCGAAAAGCTCGATCCCGCGCGCCAGCCGAAGATCGCCATGTTCTGCACCGGCGGCATCCGATGCGAGAAGGCGTCCTCCTTCATGCTGGCGCACGGGTTCTCGGAAGTCTTCCACCTCAAAGGCGGTATTCTGCAATATCTGGAAGATGTTCCCGCCAGCGAAAGCCGGTGGCAGGGCGAGTGCTACGTCTTCGACGGACGGACGGCGGTGGGCCATGAGCTGAGCCAGACGGAGTCCTGGCTGCGATGTTTCGGCTGCGGCTCGCCGATCACGCGGGAGGACGAGACCGATTCGCGCTTCGAACCCGGCGTGTCCTGCCCGCATTGCTTCGATCGGCTGACGCCCGAGCGCGCCAGCGCGCTCCGGATGCGCCAATCCCAGATGGCAAAAGGTCAACGCTGACAGGAAGTCGTGGAAATCCCAAGTGTTTGGGTGCGACGCAATTCTTTCGTCACGGCATTGCAACAAAAATTGGGGTAGAAACCTTCGATCCTCAACCGGTGATCGGAGGCGTCCATGCTAACGTTTCGTAACCGTAGAATGCATATAGCTGGCCTCGCCGGTCTTGGAATCACCGGTGCGCTTCTGCTGAGCGACAGGGTCGATTTCGTATCCTTCGCTCGCGGGGCGACCGATGTTCGAAATGACATCTCCACGCTCCAGTCCACTCTTCCAGCTCAGCAAGGGGATGGCAGCATTCTGGAGGAGGTGACGTTCGATGGTCGTCTCGTCACGCTTCAATTCGTTGCGGACGAGCGGATCGCGCTGAACGTCTGGCGGCGCGGCGACGAGAAGGCCCGCTGCGGCATGTGGAAGAAGGCCCTGCGCTCGCGGCAGGTGGCCTCGGTCGAATATCGATACCGCGTCGGCGGTAGCATCTCGTCCGTCTTCATCGACCGCGCGGTGTGCAGCTGAAGCCTATCCATCGATAGCCGCGTCACGCCTTTCAGGCGACGGGACGGAACCGAACGGACAGGGGCCCGGCGAGCGGGCCCCCGAATAGGCGTTAGCTGGTCTTGAGCGCCTTGACGATCTGGTCCGCATTGTTGCGGAACATGTCGAGATAGGTTGGGGCCGGACCGTTGCTCGGCGATAGCGCGTCCGAGAAAAGCGAACCGCCGACCTTGGCCTTCGTCTCTCGGCTGATCTGTTCGATCAGGCGCGGGTTGGAGATGTTCTCGACAAAGACGGCGCGGATATGCTGCGCGCGAATCTGGTCGATGATCTTGGCCACGTCCTGCGCGGACGCTTCCGCTTCTGTGGAGACGCCCTGCGGCGCGATGAACTTCACATGATAGGCCTGGCCGAAATAGCCGAAGGCATCATGCGAGGTCACGATCAGGCGCTGGTTCTCGGGCACCTGATTAATCTCCGCGCGGACCTTCTCGTCCAGAACCTTCATCTCTGCGATATAGGCGTCGCCGCGCTTGAGATAGTCCTTGGCGTGTTCGGGATCGGCCTTGGCGAGGCCTGCAGCGATGTTCTTGGCGTAGATCTCGCCGTTCTTCAGATCTTGCCAAGCGTGCGGATCGACGTGGTCGTGATCATGATCGGCCTCCGCATGGGCTTCGCCGCCATGGTCATGTGCCTCCTCGGCGGCTTCCAGAGCCTGTTCCTCAGGCGTCAGTTCGCGCGGCTTCACGCCTGTGGAGGCGATCACCGTTTCGCCGGAGAAGCCCGACGTCTTGACGAGGCGGGGCAGCCAGCCTTCCATGTTCAGGCCGTTCTCGACCAGCACTTTGGCTTCCCCGAGCGCCTTCGCATCCTGCGGGGTGGGCTCGTAGACATGCGCGTCGCCGTTGGGACCGACCAGCGTGGTGACGGCGACATCCTTGCCGCCGATCTCCTTGACCATGTCGCCAAGGATCGAGAAGGAGGCCACGACCTTCAGCGGCTCGGCGAAGGCGGGGGAGAAGGCAAGCGTCGAGGCGCCAAGCGCCAGCGCGAGGGAAATCGAGCGAAAGACCATCGAAATGTCCTCGAAGGACGGCCGGGTTCAGGGATGATGGCGGAGCTGAATGCTGCGCACGAAAACGCTGTCGATTCGGCCGACAAGGACCGACAGCGCATAGATGACGCTGGCCGAAAGAATGATGGCCGGCGAAGCGGGGAGGTTCTGATGAAAGGACATCAGAAGCCCGACATAGGAGGAAATCAGCCCGATCAGGCAGGAGATGATCATCTGCCCCGTCACGGTGGACGACCAGAAGCGGCTGGCGGTTGCCGGTAGCATCATGATGCCCACCACCATCAGCGTTCCCAGCGCCTGGAACCCGCCCACGAGATTGAGGACGACGAGCGCCACGAAGGCCATATGCACCACGCCGCCGCCGCCGCCGACCGCGCGCAGGAACTGCGGGTCGAAACATTCCGCGACCAGGGGCCGGTAGACAAGCGCGAGCAGCAGCATCGTCACGGTCGCGATGGAGGCGATGAGCAGGATCGCAGGATCGTCCAGCGCCAGAACGGTGCCGAACAGCACATGGAGAAGATCGACATTCGACCCGTGAACGGAGACGAGAAGAACGCCGATCCCGAGCGAGGCGAGATAAAAGGCGGCGAAGCTCGCGTCTTCGCGCAGCGGCGTGTAGCGCGATACGATGCCGGCGAGGCCCGCCACCAGAAGTCCGGTGACGATGCCGCCGATCGTCATGGCGAAGAGCGAGAAGCCCGCGATCAGGAAGCCGACCGCCGCACCCGGCAGGATGGCATGGGACATGGCATCGCCGACAAGGCTCATGCGCCGGAGCACCAGAAGCACACCGAGCGGGCAGGCGCCCAAGGAGAGGGCGACGCAGCCGACCATCGCGCGACCCATAAAGCCGTAGTCGAGAAACGGGCCGAGCAAAAACTCACCCGGCGTCATGCCGCGACGCTCTCGAACGGATCCACCCAGTTCTCGGAAAGGTTCCTGGCCTCGCGCAGCCGCTCCTTCGTGAGAACGTCCGATGTGTGTCCCCAGGCCACCAGATCGCGGGCGATGAGAAGCGTCTGAGGGAAATGCTCGCGAACGAGTTCGATGTCGTGAAGAACGGCGATGATCGTCCGCCCTTCGGCGTTCCAATTGCGCACGATTCGCAGGAGATCGGCTGTGGTGCGTGCGTCGATGGCGGTGAAGGGCTCGTCGAGCAGCAGGAGCCGCGCATCCTGCACCAGCATTCGCGCGAAGAGCGCCCGTTGCAATTGCCCACCCGACAGAGAGCCGATCACTCGCTTTTCGAAACCCTCCAGCCCGACGGCGCGGATCGCGTCCGCCACGCTGGCGAGATGCGCGCCGGTAATGCGCCCGAAGAAGCCAGCCTTTCGCCAAGCGCCCAGCGACACGAGGTCGAGAACGTCGATCGGGAAGCTGCGGTCGATTTCGGCGCTTTGGGGAAGATAGGCGATGTCGTGACGGGAAATATCGTCCAGCCGAATCTGACCATCGGACACGGGAACGAGGCCCATCAGACCTTTCAGAAGTGTGGACTTGCCCGCGCCGTTGGGGCCGACGATAGCCGTCAGGGAGCCTGCCGCGAAACGGCCGGAAACGTGGCGGACAGCCGGCTGGCGGTGATAGGCCAGCGTGAGATCATTGAGGGAAACGGAAGCGCTCATGCTCTCAGTGTCCCAGAACCCATGCGACGAGGAGCCAGAGCGCCACGATCGGAACGCTCACGAATCCCACCCGCTCCAATGCGGATCGACGCAGGGCAGAGGGTCGGACAGTGGTTCGCGGTGGCTGCAACATGCTCATCGGCTCGAAAGACTTGCCGACTGTTATAACGTAACACGCCGAATGGCCAGTGCCCTTTCTGAAATTTCCCGGAATCGCGGGGCATCGTTGGGCTGTCTCTCGGATCGTCGGCCTGGAAAAAAGGCGGGCTCCGAGAAGCCCGCCTGACAGTCGATCAGAGAATTTTGCTAGG